>JBNKHS010000084.1:0-12621 GCA_050290485.1 Promineifilaceae bacterium (SeqCode)
TCATTTCAAGGATCAATGATGCGTTGGTTTGGCTCTGCTGTTGGTGGGCAGAACTATGGTGGAGATCGCTCAGGGATTATGGTGACTGACTGGGCAAGAACCGTAAGTAGCGATGTGCTTACTTGGGGTATGTTACTTTTGTTAATGGTTTCGATTTTGCTCGCATTTTTTTTTCGTACTAAACGCCCTAATATTTTTCACTTACCCCTGATTTATGTAGGGGGTGCATTATTTCTTTCTTTTGTTATTGATTTAAAAGAACCTCGACACATTATTTTGGTTATTCCGATGATGGCTATGCTGATTGGATTAATTGCCCCTTGGGAGGAATTCTTTAGGTGGACAGGAGAAAGTTGGCTCCGCAAAGGTGTAGCCTTTTTGTTAACGGGATTATTGATTTGGCAAATTTCTCCTTTGCAAGTTCCATCACAAATTGGTAGTTGGCAGACTCTTGAATCTTGGTGGCAGCCAAGAATTTGGCGACGGATGTTTTTTGAAGATCGATATTATGGAATTCTAAGGGAGACAGGGGAATTTTTAGCAGACCGTGTTCCGGCTGATGAAGTTATAACGATTGTCCACGAAGGACCTGTTTTTAGCTTTTATGCAGAACATCCTTACCAGTTACTTTATACACAATCGTTTGATAACGTGTTAGTGGTAATTGACGAGGCAACCTTTTTGGTTTTTGATTACCCTACTTTTCCAAGATTAACGCAAGAGGAAATTGAATTCGTTACCCAATATATAAATGAACATTTCGATGAGATGGCTGTTCTTGCTGATGATCATCGCCAATTAACTGTTTATCAACGTAAAGAGTAATATTTATCAAAGCTTCGGGTTCTGTTCTGGTTATCGCTCTTAGACAGATAATTAGATTGCACGCTTCAAAGTTTACTTCCCCACAGATTTTATCAATTTACGGCCGTATTCCGTTGTATTTTGCCCGAGGGCGAATCATTTGATTTTGATTGTATTGCTCGATAATGTGCCCAATCCAGCCAGCAGTACGGCCGATTGCAAAAAGTGCAAGGGGTGCATGCCGTGGCAAGTTAGCGGCCCAGGCCAGAGCGACCAATGCAAAATCAATATTAGGCGTTGAATTATTCAACTCTTTTAAGATTTTGCAAACGGATTGGGCTAACTGCACAGCTGGTGATTGAGGAAATACGGCCGTAATTTGCGTCAGTAATTCGCGTCCACGGGGGTCGCCTTCGGGGTAGAGGGGATGACCAAAGCCGGGAATGATTGCGCCTCGTTTAAGCCGATTGGCAATGGTTTGGTAGGCATTGTCAGGTGTGCCTATCTCTCGGAAAAAAAGATCGACACGTTCGGTGAAGCCGCCATGTTTTTTGCCTTGTAACGCCGAAAGCCCAGCCGAAACGGCCGCATATGGATTGGCTTCCGCACTGGCGACTGTGCGTGCGGTAAAAGTAGAAACGTTCAATTCATGATCGGCGCAATAAATGAGGGCTGTGTTGATCAGATCCGTAGCATGGGGTTGTTGTGGAGACCATGTTTGTTGTAATGCTTGGGCAATAGATGTTTGGTTGGTTTGTTGGGTGATAACGGCCGTTTCTAATTGCAAAATCCGTGCACCTGTGTGTGCCACTGCTGCGGGTTGTAGATCATAGCCGCTTAAATCTTGATGAGCTGCAAGTGGTAATACGATTTGGAACGCATCTATTGGCGATAAATGGGTAAGATGGGTTTGCACTTCGGTCAAGAACGGAAATTTTGTATTGTTTGAAAATAAGGCGTTGGCATCGAAATTATTTTGCCAAAGCAAGGTGGCGACTTCTTCGAAGGAGTGCTTTTGCGGGAGGCTTAGGGCATCATGTCCACGGTAATATAAACGGCCGTTTTCAATGAGTGTAATGCCAGATTCTAAAAGCGGGGTCCCCCAATGCAGGGCATCTTCGACTGCCTTCGCTGGATTTTTGCGTAATGCTTTACGTGTTTTTAAGGCTTCAATATCGTCACGGCGATACCGTTTGGCACGCGTATTACCTACCCCTTCTTCAGAATGAATCAAACCACGACTTACGTAAGCGTATAGGGTAGAGATAGAGATATCTAGTTCGGCGGCAGCTTCTTTTGCAGTTAAGTATTGGGTCATGGTGTTGTTGCGTAATGCGTAATCAAACTCTCACGCATCACGGATTACGTATCATATATTGAATTCGTTTAAAATTTCTTGTAAAAGACTTGTATCCAGATTGCTACCTGTAAGCACACAAACGGCCGTTTTCCCATTGAGATCAATGTTACCATTGAGGAATGGTGTGATGGCAATCGCGCCCGATGGCTCAATGATTTGTTGATGGTGCTGCACAAGTGCATAGATTGCAGAACGCATTTCAACTTCCGTTGCCAGCATGATTTCTGGGGGAAACTGTTTAATCACCCCAAAGGGGATTTTGCCGAAACCGCCAGCCAAACCGTCCGCTATGGTCGGCTCATGTTCGTAGGGGTCGATAGCGTGCCCTGCTTTGAGGCTGAGTTGCGCGGCTGGGCTAGCCGTCGGCTGCAATCCGATGATGGTGCAGGTTGGATTGATGGCGCGGGAAACGGCCGTAATCCCAGCAATGACGCCACCACCGCCCACAGGCACAACAATCATCTCCACTTCGGGGCAGTCAGCGAATATTTCGAGACCAATAGTGCCTTGCCCGGCAATAACCGCAACATCATTGTAGGCGGAGATTGCGGTTGCTCCTGTTTTTGCTTGCAATTGGACAGCGGATTCATGGGCATCCTCATACGTCTCTCCAACTTGATGAATGGTGACGGGGAAGTGTCTTAACTTGTTGATTTTGGTATCAGGAGCGGTCTTAGGTACAAAAATGTCGGCTTGAATATTGCCTAAAGCTTGTACGGTATAAGCAACACCAAGGGCGTGATTGCCAGCGGAAGCAGCAACAATCCCTTTGGCCTTTTCTTCATCGGTTAGGCTACTCATTTTGCTGAGTGCGCCACGCACTTTGAAGGAGCCTGTCGGTTGTTGATTTTCGCATTTTAACCACACATTACCGTTTGCTTTGGTACTCAAATAGGGGCTGTAAATGAGTGGGGTGTGGCGTATATACGGCCGTATACGCTTATGCGTTTCCAGAATAGTTGTTAAGTCTGATTTCATGTGCCAGAGTATACATTATATTGATTTGTAAATCAATATTGACGAACAAAAATCAACTATGTATTATCGGATCAATATTAAAACTGAGGTAATTGGTAAATATAGTGCGTCGTGTGTAGTGCGTAGCAAGATAATTACGCACTATGCACGACGCAATACGATTAGGAGCTTAAAAATGAGTACAAATGGAAAAGTTCATATAGGTTTAGAAGGGGTGGTTGCCGCCGAAACACGATTAAGTGCTCCAGATGGTTTGGCGGGTAAATTGGTTATTGGTGGGTTTGCTGTGGAAGAATTGGCAGGTAAGGCGACATTTGAAGAGACGGTGTTTTTGTTGTGGAACGGCCGTTTACCTAAGCAAGCAGAGTTAGATGCCCTGCAGCAACGCTTGGTCCAGTTACGGCCGTTGCCAACAGCCACTATTGACTTGCTGCGCGCGGTTGCCCAAGAAAAAGCATCCGTGATGGATGCTTTACGTATTGGCGCAGGCACGCTTAGTTTGGAAGCAGATGATGAGAGCTTAGCCGAAGCAATTGTCGCCCGATTTGCAACAATTGTGGCTGCCTATTGGCGCTTGCTAAACGGGCAAGAACCAATTGATCCCAATCCAACTTTGAGCCATGCGGCCAATTATCTGTACATGCTCACAGGACAAGAACCAGCACCGGCATTGGTGCGTGGCATGGAAACGTACCTGAATACCGTGATCGATCATGGGTTGAATGCATCTACATTTACCGCACGAGTTATTGTCGCCACTGGTTCAGATTTGGTTTCTGCCGTGACGGGTGCTGTTGGGGCATTGAAGGGACCATTACATGGCGGTGCGCCTGGGCCGGCTTTGGACATGGTTTTTGAAATTGGGTCTCCTGAAAATGCAGAATCATTTATGCGGGCGAAGCTGGATCGTGGTGAACGACTGATGGGTTTTGGGCACCGTGTGTATAAGGTACGTGATCCACGGGCTGAAGTGTTGTCTGTGGCGGCCGAGAAGATGTTCCGCGATGAAGGGGATATGGCATTGTATGACCTAGCAAAATCAGTTGAAGCAACGGCCGTTTCCCTTTTAGAAGAGGTCAAACCAGGGCGTAACTTACAAACCAATGTAGAATTTTTCACTGCCTTGCTGTTACATGGGCTTGGTTTAGATACTGCTTTATTTACGCCCACTTTTGCTGTGAGTCGTGCTGCTGGCTGGATTGCCCACTGCTTTGAACAACAACAATACGGCCGTCTTATTCGTCCAAAGTCAAAATATATTGGCGAGACGGAAAAACAATGGGTTGCCGTTGATTTGCGTTAACTGAACGATGCGTGATGCGTGAATAGGATGTTTTTCACGTATCACGCATCACGCAATGGAATTATTTCTAAACGTTTCCTCTACAAATATACACTATCCTCTTTGCTTTCTTGCATCCCTCAACCCCATCCTTATAATTCCCCAGTATGTATGTCGAAATTCATTTAGGGGATATCGTGCGCTTACGTAAGCCGCATCCTTGTGGTAGCTATGAGTGGGAAGTTGTGCGGGTGGGGGCTGATGTAGGCCTAGTTTGCCAGACTTGCCAACGAAAAGTGATGCTGCCGCGAGGTACATTTAATAAAAGATTTAAAACAATTGTAAAACACGCAGATCGTAGTGAAGAATGATCAATTTTATATTTTTGTTGTACATTGGAGCCGTCATTGGGTTGGCGCTATATGGAGCTGTGGGCTTGTTGACGATGATCCTGTTTATTCGTCATCGGCGAGATGAAATACCCTCTCCGCCAGAGCCTGCAAGTTGGCCTATGGTTACGGTGCAGCTTCCCATCTTTAATGAACGATTTGTGGTGGAGCAGTTGATCGAAACGGCCGTAAAACTAGAGTATCCACAAGAGAAATTACAGATCCAAGTGGTTGATGATTCAACTGACGAAACTACGGAAACGGCTGCTCGTTTGGTGCAAAAATATCAAAAGCAGGGGCTCAACATCCAACTGCTGCATCGCGAAAATCGGGCAGGGTATAAAGCTGGGGCACTGGCTGAAGCGTTGCCTCTAGCCGAAGGAGAATACATTGCTATTTTTGACGCCGATTTTCAGCCTCAGCCCCAATTTTTGCGTCAAACGATTCCTCACTTTACTCAAGATGCAACATTAGGTATTGTGCAGGCACGTTGGGGGCATCTCAACGACCAACTTTCCCCGTTAACAGCAGCACAAGCGATTGCGATCGATAAGCATTTTGCCATGGAGCAATTTGTGCGCCATCGAGCACAAATGTACCCCAAATTTAATGGGGCTGGTGGTGTATGGCGGCAGACTTGCATAGAAGATGCTGGCGGATGGGAGATTGATACGGTGTGTGAGGATTTGTGCTTAAGCACAAGAGCATTACTCAATGGATGGCAGTTTCGCTTTTTGCCTGATGTCGTTGCTCCAGCTGAGTTACCGTCTTCGATCAATGCATATAAGAGCCAACAGGCGCGCTGGGCCAAGGGCTCTACACAATGTTTGCGTAAATTTGGCAACGCCATTTTGCACGATCGGCAATATTCCTTATTGGCACGATTTTATGCATTGATGACAATGTCTGCTTATAACACCCATTTACTCCTTTTGACAATCTTATTACTGCAATTACCATTGCTGTTGTTGGGGCAGCATCCACCAAGTTGGTTGCTTGTTTTTTCTTTGTTTGGCATTGGACAACCCATGTTATTTGTTGCCAGTCAATTGGTTTTGTATGAAGATTGGCCGCGACGGATTCTCTTTTTTCCTGTGTTAATGTGGGTGGCTGTTGGCTTGGCTCCCACAAATGTCCGTGCGATTTTGCAAGCGTTGTGGGGGGAGGAACATGTCTTTGAACGGACGCCGAAATCGGGAAACGGCCGTATACCGTTAGGGTATGCAATGCCCAAAGATACCATTGTCTGGATTGAGCTCTTCTTTTTTACGTATGCGTTAATTTGTGTTGTGCTTGCAGTTTATACAGAGAATTGGGGTCCAATTTCCTTTTTGCTGGCATGTGTGCTGGGATTTGGGTATGTGCTCTATTTGACCTTTCAAGAGCGAAAATCGATGCGTTTGCAGTTAAATTTTAAGGTTAAACCAATTGACGGACGTACCCACAGCGTTTTATAATGCAAACACCTTAACAATATTCCGCCATATTACCCCGGATGATTACAATAAACAGGTTGACCTATTAGGCGTAAACGAAATCTCCACTGTTGCGCCCGACCGCTTCCGAGAAGCACGAGGAGGAAGCCAACAACTGTCTGCGGCCACCATGAGATTCACCTGCATAAACCCGCTCAACCGTTAACCGTAGTAATGTTTATTGCCTCTCTCCGGGGTTTTCCTATTTTTAGGGCATAAACCTTTATCTTTAGTTGTTAGCAAATTGAAGGAACTCCCAAGGTGGAAATTGTAACCTCTCCCTCATAATTCTTCTGATATTTTTTCTTTTTGGTACAATCTTGGCGCAATTTGGTGAAGTACAACGACATCAATGGTTGTGTATTTATATTTTGTTTGCAATTAACCCAAGTGGAGATCCTTCTATGCGTCGAGTATTGCTGTTTTTATTGATACTATTGAGTGGATTTGGGATGGTTACGGCCGTATTTGCCCAACTCAACACACCATCTTCCCAAACAACCCCTACTTCATCATGGACAGAATACCCTCCCGCAGCACAATCACTTTTATTAGAAACCGTTCAATTCGATATTGATCCCATCGATAATGGTCCCATCTTTCCTTTGGGAGAAAATACGCCAGCAAGTGATGCCTGTGCGACAGCAACCGAAATCAATTTTTCGGGTGGAGCACTTGGTGGTACAACAAACGTAACCGATAAGACACAAGCCGCAGATGATCCTGAATTGAGTTGTATGTGGGGGACCCCCTCGGATGATCGTGGTTATCGTTCGGTATGGTATCAATTTCAAGCTTCGCAAAATGGGATTGTGACTATAGACACTGTTTCCAGTAATTATGATACAGTCGTTGCCGTCTATACAGGACTTTGCGGTTCGTTGAATCAAGTTGCGTGTAACGATGATCATACAGGGTTGTCTTCTCGAGTGACATTTAACGTTAAAGAGGCGGAAACTTATTACATTGAAATTGTCGATTGGAGCGCAAGTGGTGCGGGGCAGAAAACATTAAATGCGTTTATGCAATCGGAACCAATCGATTCTCAATGGGAGTTGCGGACGTCTGTACAGACTCCTGCACGTACAGGTGCAGCGGTTGCTGCGTTTGGGTCCGCTTTTTACCAATTTGGGGGGCAAGATTCTGCCGGGAACATCAGCCAGGCTATTTATAAATATGAGACAACCAATAATAATTGGTCTAATGTTGGGGCACTATTGCCGCAATTGAAGCGCTATTTTTCGGCGGCGCGAGTGGGAAATCGTATTTATTTGCCGGGCGGGGATACGGCCGTTGATAAATTAGACAGCTCTATCACAAATAAACATTATGCATTTGATCTAGGATTCAATTCCTCCATTGAGCTAGCTAATTTGCCCACACCTATCGCTTGGTCACAATCTTTAGCCGTACCGGGCGATAATTCGGGATATTACGTTATTGGTGGCTTTAACGATAAATGGGAGACTTACCCAACGGTCGGCGTGTCGATGACCACCAATGCCTTAAACACAGTTTGGAAATACAACATTGGAGGAAACAACTGGAACACAGAGCCGACAACGATGCTCACTCCACGCTTTGGTCATACAGCTGCTTATTTTAACGGGCAAATTTGTGTTATGGGTGGTCTAAATAGTAATTTGGAAATGCTGGTTAGTGGAGAATGTTGGTCGCCGGGTGGGTCATCAGGATTTATTAACTCGACAAATATTCCTCGTTATGGTGCGGCTAGTGCTGTTTCCTCCGATGGTCGCTGGTTTATTTTTGGCGGATTGGATAGCAAGCAAGAGCCGGTTTCTGAGGTTGAAGTTTTGCACCCTGGGAGTTCTACATGGCAGCTGCTTGATGTTTCTTATGATTTAGGAGGGACAACCAATAACCAGCCCCGCACAAGACCCAATGGTGGCTTCGTTGGCTATGATTTGTATGCGATTGGAGGGAGCTTTGCAGATAGCAACGGCAACCCAACGGTTAACTTCAACGTAGAACGGCTCTATTCTGTTGGTGGGCAGACCAATTATTTGCCCCTTATTTTGAATGGTAGTAATTCCACTTTTGATGATAATTTTTCGGTGGCACGGTCGATTGCTGTCAATACTGCCCAAAACGGCCGTTTCTATGAATCGACCGATTTTTATAGCTTTTATACCTTCAACGTTACCAGTTTTGGCTCACATGCCATCAATCTGACCAATATTCCGGGAAGTAGTAATTACGATCTCTATTTATATGACAGCAACAAAACCTTGTGGGGACAATCGCAAAATCCAGGAAGTAACAACGATTCGATTGCGATAGTTCTCTCTCCGGGCAAGTATTATGTGATGGTACGCCGCATATTTGGCGACTACTCTAGCTCAACGTTTCGTATTGCGGTGAGTCACTAATTTGAAGATTTGAGATTTATGACCGGCGGTCACGAGATTGGAGATTAACGTGTTCATACTCAATCTCTAATCTCTATTATTGAGGATATTTCATGTCTAAAACTGCCCCAATCCGTGTGTTACATTTTGCCGATGCCCACATTGATATCGCCAATTATGGCCGTCATGATGCTGAAACGGGTTTGCCTGTGCGCGTGATGGATTTTTTGCGCTCGTTAGATCAAATTGTAGATACGGCCGTATCTGAAAAAGTGGATTTGGTCATTTTTGCAGGGGATGCCTACAAAGATCGCAATCCACAACCAACCTTCCAACGTGAGTGGGGAAGACGCATGATGCGCCTGTCTGCCGCAGGCATTCCCACCTTATTGTTGATTGGCAACCATGACATCTCCCCTGCATCTGGACGGGCGCACACCTTACATGAATTTAGCACCCTAAGCGTGCCACACATTTATGTAGCGGACACCGTTAAACTATGGACACCAGACGAACTGGGTGTGCCTGTGCAAATCATCACCGTGCCGTGGATCTCTCGTAGTCGGTTTGTGACACGGGATCAAATTTCAGGCATGTCGATTGATGAAATTTACATGTTCATGGAAGAGCTGTTACAAAAAAGCGTAAGTCAACTCATCGCAACGGCGGATACAGAGACACCACTTATTTTGACCGCACACGCCAGTGTCTCTGGAGCCAAATATGGCAGCGAACGGGCGGTCATGTTAGGACATGAAATTGTGCTTAGCGGCGGTATGGTTAATAATAAAAAGCTAGATTATGTGGCCTTGGGGCACATCCACAAACACCAACTGCTTTCGGGCAAGGATATACATCCCCCAATTGTGTATCCCGGGTCAATTGAACGGATTGATTTTGGTGAAGCGCGCGAAAAGAAAGGGTTTGTTCTTGCTGAAATTAGCAAAGGGAAAACAGATTGGGAATTTGTCGATCTGAAAACACGCCGCTTTATAGATTTGGAAACAATTACCCCTTCGGCTGATAATTTTATGGCGGATATTATGGACAAGCTGCCTGAACAAGATCGTATCGAAGGGGCGGTTTGTCGTTTGAAATTAAGCTATGCACGCGATTTAGAACCTTTGTTAGATGAAAATCGCATTCGAGACTATTTTAAAGATGCATTTGACCTTAAGGTGCAGAAGCATCATTTTATCGAAGGGCGTTCGCGGTTGGGCGATTCTGCTGGCGTAGAGTCGATGACGCCAGAGCAGCTATTGGATATGTATTGGGATACAATTGGCCTTGAAGCAGAAGAAATTGAGGTCATGCAAACGTTGGCCAAAGCAGTTTTAAGCGAGATAGAGTAGATTAATGCCCACACCATTTATGCATTTGCAGATTGCAGAACAGATCGTTGCCCATCTCGATGGAGATGATAAAAATGGGTCTGTCTTGTGTCATTTGCAACAAGAGTGGCCTGCATTTTATTTAGGGAGTATTGCCCCCGACGTCAATTCAGTTTCGGACATTACGCGGGAGACCACTCATTTTTATGCGATGCCCCCTACGCCTGAACTCCAAGCGCATCAAGAAATGATGCAGCAATATCCACAACTTGCTGATATTGAAGCGTTATCTCCGACAACGGCCGTATTTCTGGCCGCTTATCAAGCCCATTTGTTACTCGATCTTGTTTGGTTGCGGGAAATTGTTTACCCCTATTTTGTACAGGGCGACAATTTTGAAAGCCGCGAGCAACGATGGCTAACCCATTTTATTTTGCTTACGTATTTGGACACGTTGGCCTTAGAGGCTTTACCCAAAACGGCCGTTTACACCTTAGCCACTGCCCAAACCAATCATCTCCTTCCTTTTATGGGGGCAGAGGCATTAACCAACTGGCGTGATATGATTGTTGAGCAGCTCCAGCCCAACGCACCTGTAAAAACAATCGAAATTTACGCTGAACGTATTGGTATTTCCCCAGAAGAATTTGCTGCCAATTTACATGATCAAATATGGATGTCGGCGCAAGTTTTTGACAAGATTCCTGTCGATGAAGTGCAAAAAAGATTGACAGAAGCTGTGCCAAGCAGTATAAAGATTATCTCCGACTATTTGCAAATAAACTAGGCGAAGCAATTAAACGACAACTAAAATCCAGAGGGCAGACTCTGGTGATTTTGCTTCCCCAAAAAGGATGACACAATGAACAAACAAGAACTTCCAACACCATCTCCAATTCGACAAACTGTACAGGCACGTTTTGCGGATGGTCGTGCATTTGATGCCCCCAAGGGAACAACCATTGAAGCGTTTATGCTTGCCGCCAAACCTGAGGTAAACGGCCGTATCGTGGCCGCCCTCATGAACGATAAGTTGCGTGAACTGTCTGTGCCCCTGGAGCAAGACGCCGATTTATATCCTATCACTACGGCCCAATCTGACGGTACACGAATTTACCGGCGTTCACTCACCTTTTTGATGATTGTGGCTGCTCAAGAATTATGGCCAGATCGCACGATCATTATCCAACATTCCATGCCATTTGGTGGGTTTTACTGTGATTGCGATCATAAAAACTGCTTTACCGAAGCTGATTTATTGACGCTAAAAGAAAGAATGCGAGAACTTGTTGCTGAAGACCTGCCGATCACCCAAGTGCGTGTTCCTTTAGATGAAGCGTTGCAGCTCTTTCAGAAAAGTGGCGATTTAGAAAAGGCAGAATTGTTTACCAAGCGACGCAAAGATTATCTGACACTTTATGAACTTAACGGTGTTCGCGATTATTTTCATGGGTTCATGGTTCCTCGCACCAGCTATCTGCCTGTTTTTGATATTCATGCATACAATGATGGATTTATCCTCCAGTTTCCAAGGCGACACGAACCCTTCGTCTTGCAACCGTTTGAAGATGAGCCACGTTTGGCACGCGTTTTTCAAGAGTATGACGACTGGCTACAAATTGTTGGTGTGCCTTCTGTAACCGCGTTGAATGAATCTTTGCAAGACGGCCGTATGCAAGAAACTATCCTCGTTGCCGAAGCGTTTCATCAACGGCAACTGAGCTTAATTGCACACGAAATCAAAAAACACCCGGACGTTAAATTGGTATTGATTTCAGGCCCAACTTCAGCGGGAAAAACAACATTTAGCAAACGGTTGGCTATTCAACTATTAGCACATGGCATCCATCCTGTGACAATTGGGATGGATAACTACTTTGTCGATCGGGATAAAACACCAAGAGATGCGTCAGGAGATTATAATTTTGAGGCGTTAGAAGCGGTTGATTTACCTTTATTTCGTGAGCATATGCGTCGCTTGTTAATGGGTGAGACGATTATTCAGCCAATCTATAATTTCAAGACCGGTAAACGGGAGGAAGGCCATCCATTGAGTATTGGCTCCGATCATGTTTTGCTGATCGAGGGTATTCATGGGTTGAATCCGAAATTGGTTGAAGGTGTCCCTGCAGCAAGACTCTATCGTATTTTTATTTCCGCTTTTACGCAGTTGAACTTGGACAAGCATAATCGGGTACCGACAACAGATACGCGCCTCCTGCGTCGGATTGTGCGTGATGCAGCACATCGTGGTTACTCAGCCACAGATACAATCGGTCGTTGGGGGAGTGTGCGCCGTGGGGAGAAACGACACATTTTTCCCCATCAAAACAACGCTGATATCTTCTTCAACTCGGCCTTAGTGTATGAAATGTCTGCTCTCAAGCGCTTGGCACAGCCCTTGCTCTTGCAAGTCGAACCAGGAACCCCGGAACGTTTGGAAGCGAATCGTTTGCTCGCTTTTTTGCAATGGTTTGATCCGTTGCCTGCTGCCGGTTTTGATTTTATCAGTGGTGATTCTATTTTGCGTGAATTTTTGGGTGGGTCGATTTTGGCTGGGTACGAGCCAGGAGCGTTTGAGGGAGAGTAATATGGAGAGTAGTGACCTATAGTCATGAGATTAGAGATTGGCA
>JBNKHS010000085.1:0-12496 GCA_050290485.1 Promineifilaceae bacterium (SeqCode)
TACGGGATTAAGTAAGGAAGAACTTTTAGCTAAAATTCCTGAATATGATGCCTTAATCATTCGTAGTGGGACAAAAGCAGATGCAGACGTTATTGCCGCAGGCACCAACTTAAAAGTCATCGGGCGTGCGGGCATTGGTGTTGATAATGTCGATATTCGTGCAGCAACAATGCGGGGCATCATTGTCATGAACACTCCAACCGGAAACAGTGTCGCCACTGCAGAACAAGCCTTGACCTTAATGATGGCTACAAGTCGTAACACAGCTCAAGCCCATGCCTCTTTAGGTGCTGGTGAATGGAATCGTTCCCAATTTGCAGGGGTGGAGTTGTACCAAAAAACTTTAGGAATTATCGGGTTTGGCAATATTGGTCGGCTTGTGGCCAAGCGAGCGCAAGGGTTTGAAATGGATGTCATCGCTTACGACCCATTTGTTTCTGAAGAAGTTGGCCGCGAATTGGGTGTGACCTTGGTTGATCTAGATGATCTTTTAGCGCAATCTGATTATATAACCTTGCATACAGCTCTAGTCGATGCAACACGAAATATTATTAATGCTGACACAATTGCCCAAATGAAAGATGGTGTCATTTTCATCAACGCGGCTCGGGGTAAAATGGTTGATGAAGATGCCTTAGCTGCTGGACTAAAGAGTGGCAAAATTCGTGCGGCAGGCCTCGACGTTTATCAACAAGAGCCCCCTGTTGGCAGTCCGCTTATTGGGCTACCAAATGTTGTCCATGTACCCCATTTAGGAGCAAGTACAGCAGAAGCATCACGCAATGTCGCCATCCAAATTGCAGAACAAGTGATTGATGCTTTAAAGGGCACAGATTTCCGTAATGCGCTGAATATGCCTTTCCCAGCAGGTCCTGGATTTAACAAGATACGGCCGTATATGGATTTAGGCGAAAAATTGGGACTATTACAACATTATCTTGCGGATGGCAAAATCAATTGTGTAGAAATTGAAGTTCTAGGCGAAGAGGCTGATGATTTAATTCGGCCAGTTGCCGCAGGTGTGCTTAAAGGGGCTCTCGAAAAAGCAATTGATGGTGAAGTCAACTACATAAACGCCCCTGTCTTGGCTGAAGAAAACGGCATTACCACCTCGCAAAGCAAAGAGATGAGTGACATCGATTATCATAACCTCATCACTTGTAAAGCAAAGTGGGATGGTGGCGAAAACATCATTTCTGGTGTTTTGGTTGGGGGAAAGCAACCACGTTTAGTTAAAGTCAACGAGTATCATTTGGAAGCAAAACCAGAAGGGTTTGTGTTGATTTTACAAAACCAAGATGTACCTGGCGTAATCGGTCAGGTGGGCACCATTTTGTCTGCCTATGAAGTCAACATTGGTGAATGGCGTATGGGTCGGAACAACCCTGGTGGCGAAGCATTATCCTTCATCAACTTAGACAGCGAACCTGTTGATGATGTCTTGAAAGCTTTAGGGAAAATCCCAGCTATTACACAAGTAAAATTAATTTCTTTGTAGTCATTAAAAAAATTAGTTTTGTAATTTAAGATCAAAAAAAGCGGTTGAGTTTTGAAGCTCAACCGCTTTTATGATCAGATTTTTTAGTATACAAACTAGTTTGGTAAGATGCGCACTTTGCGCCGTTTGCCTTCGCCAACACTATTGGTGCGGACTGCATCATTTTCGCGCAGCGTCATATGAATAATGCGACGTTCGTGCGGCGGCATTGGCTCTAAGCTAACGGGGCGGCCCCGTTTAACAACTTTATTTGCCATTCGCTCGGCTAAGCGCGTTAAAGCCAACTCCCGTCGCTGACGATATCCGGCAATGTCAATTATGAAATTGGTGCGACGGTGAAGACGATGCCCAACAATGAGTCGCGTGACATATTGTAATGCATTTAATGTTTCACCACGTGGGCCAATTAACACCCCCAAATCTTCACCATGAATTTCAATAATGTTGATACGCTCACCGGTTATATCATCTGGCTCAGAAATAGTCGTGCTTACTGTCGCTTGCACTTGCATCTCTTTTACAAGATGTTCAACGACTTCTACGGCTACGTGACGCTCTTCATCATCAGGTTCAGCATTTGCGCCGGTGTCGATGGAAACGTTGGTTATTGAGGTCTCTATTTGTTCTGTACTTTGTGTCTCGACTGGTGCAGGTTCAGATACGGCCGTTTTTTGAACAACTTCTGTAACAACATCTTTTGAAACCACTTCCACTTCTGGCGTTGGTGCCATAGAAACTAAACGGACCACAGCATCACGAGCGCCTAGCCCCAACAACCCACGACTACCTTCATCAATCACATCAATAATAACATCCGCTCGGGCAACACCTAACTTCTTTAGCCCTTCAGCAATCGCGTCATCAACAGTTGTCCCTCTTACCTCTATCTCTCGTTTCATATTTGTACTCATAGTCCTCCCTAAATTGTCAGTATTATCTATCTACGGTCGGGATCACCCTTGGCATCTATCCTAAAATTAACTGTGGAGATCACACAGCTTACGGAGAACAACTTTCCTCTCCGCACTCTCCATGGTTTTGGGGATAGATTCTTACTTCTTTCCAGAACGGCGCTTTCTTTTCGACTGGCTCTTCTTGCTTTTAGATTCTGTGCCGTTCACATTGGTTGCAGTAGTTACTTCATTGCCATTCTCAACTGAAGTATCAGATACTAATAACTTCGAGCTACCCTCTGAAATAGTACCAGCCATACCCATTTCACGCAGCTTCTTTTCATTAGCTAACTTCTCTTTTTCACGATCCATCACACGCCGCGTGTATACCCCTTGAATGATGCCGATTAAATTCGAAATAACAAAGTAAATTGATAACCCAGCTTGGAATGACAAAGAGAAAAAGCCAAACATAACAGGCATTGTGTATTGCATCGATTGTGTCATTGCAGCCGTAGGGTCATCTTGTTGTTTCCCTTTGTGTTGCTTTTTATCTTGATCATCTTCTTTTTTCTTCGGCGAAGTCACACGTGATTGAAAGAACATAGTAATAAAAACAAGGAAAGGTAAAACAAGATAAGGATCTGGATGCCCCAAATTTAGCCATAAAAATGTGCTGTCGATGGGTAATAGCTCAGTTAAATTGATCCATGGATATACACGTTGTGTCAATTCAAACAATGATTGTGGGGTTGTACCCAAAATCAAACGCAAAACTTGATACAAACCAAATAAGATAGGCATCGTGGCTAATAAAGGCAAACATCCGGTTAACGTATCGGTAGGATTGTAGCCAATCTTAGCAAACTCTTCTTGCATTTTCTGTGGATTGTCTTTGTATTTGGTTTGGATAGCCTTAATTTGCGGCTGCATCTCTTGCGTTTTAGCCATGCTTTTTTGCTGACGCAAATTTAAAGGCCACATTACTACCCGCGTCAATATCGTAAATATCGCTAATGCAAGGACAAAATTTCCCGCTAATGTTCCTGTTAACCACAACAACGCATTGGTCATTGGGTTAATAATTAATAAATCCCACATCTGTTTTAATTCCTATAAATTAGTAGGCTGATTGCTTACGATTCTGGTTGATTGTAAGTCCACGCTTTATCACCGCTTTCTAAATCATACCCAATAAGTAATTCGCCTTCTTCACCATGTAAGCCTACAACAACAACATCACCAACGACAACAGGTGTTGCGAATAAGGGGGCTGGTGTTGTTTGTTGCCAAATTTCTTCCCCTGTCTCAGCAGACAGAGCAACAATCAACCCTTCTTCTGTTTCTTCATTGCCAACTGAAGCAATGTAAATCGTCTCATTTGCATAGACTGGGCTAGCTTGGATCGCCCCCCGAATTTCAGTAGGAGGATCGTAGACAATCCCTTCAGCTACTTTCATGCCATGTACGGTCGTTTGCCAAATAGATTCGCCCGTAGTTGCACTCACAGCAAACACTTCACCATTGCTGTCTGCATAGTAAAGGACATCATCGTGGAAAGCAGGGGCGTTCCATACCCAGTTTGTCGCTTCAGCAGACCATACTTCTTGACCATCATCAAGATTTAACGCATGCAGTTGATTATCGAAGCTAGGCACGTACAATAAATTGGCGTCGGGGTTTACTAAAGCTTTAGCAGAAACAGCCCCTGCCACTTCCCTAGACCAAATCAATTCACCTGTATCCGCATTAAGAGCATACGCATGACGATCGAGTGAGGTAATATAAAGGACACCCTCATGAACTGTCGGTTGTCCCCAAACAGCACCTTCTTCGGTTTCAAAGCGCCAAAGTTCTTCTCCTGTCGTTGTATCAACTGCCAACAAAACAAAATCAGAGTTAGGAACATAAGCAACATCGCCAACTTGTAATGCTGCACCAACATAGCGATCATTAACAGCATCTGACAATATCCACTCTTCGGCGATTGCTTTTTGGTCAGCCACAGTTAATCCATTTAAGTTGTATTTATTACCAGGGGAAAAGAGCCCACCTGCTTGACCGTAATCACCAACGACAATACGGCCGTCTTGGACAGAAGGTGGTGCAAAAATAGGTGCTGACGACTCAGCGGGGGAATATTTCCAAGCTTCTCGTTCTTCAATCACATCATATGCCACAATGCCAGGGCCATAAGAAACGTAAACAAATTGATCATCTGCAGAAAGTCCAGGCCAATTTTCATTTGCTTGTGCACCAGCACAAGCAACCAAAGTAAGGCTAGCAAGAACTAAAAAAATCAAAAGCCGCAAAGACGGCCGTATTGTAGTAGACAATGAACAACCTCCAATCAGGTTGTGGTTCTTTCCAGCCTAATCTGTCTCCATCAAGGAACTGGATCGTAACCACCGGGGTTAAGTGGATGACAACGACCAATCCGTTTAATCGTCATCCATCCCCCTTTGAAAAAGCCATATTTTTCAATAGCCTCATATCCATAATGTGAACAAGTTGGGTAAAAACGGCAACTTGGTGGTGTCACACGGGAAAATGTATTTTGATAAAGACGAATAAGTAGTAATGCAATTCGTTTCATTAGAAACCTTCGCTTGTGCTGTAATTCACAAAATAACCTTTGTAAATTACCTAGCAAATGTAAATATTTCATTAACTCTTTGAAAATATTCACATTTACAAAACATACCATTAATGCATTTCAATTAGCTTAATGGGTTATGTTGCTCCTCTTCAGTACGTTTAATTACTCTTAATAGTTTCGCTCTTCTCAATAATTGCAAAACGGCCGTTTCCACTTCTGCAAAACTTGCCTGAAGTATCTGCGGCCGTGCAATCAATATACAATCCCATTCTGGATGAATGTCATCCAAATGTTGGCGAATCGCCTCACGCATCAGGCGTCTAATGCGATTTCGTTGGACAGCATTCCCAACTCGCCGACTTGCAACAAAAGCAAAACGACTTTCATCGAGATGCTCATTTTTGCAAGCCAAAAAAACAATGAAAGGGTGACGCCAGGCATCACCCTCCCGCCGAACTCGTTCTAAATCAGAAGAACGCCGCAAACGATATTTGTATTGCAGCATATCCGCTATCGGCTTAAATTATTTCTTTAAACCACCAAACCGTCTTGGAGCACGGTAGGCAGTGGCTGATGTACCATTCCAATTAACACGTTTTACATGATTATTCATGCTAACAGTTAAAGATTTGCGTCCTTTTGAACGACGACTTTTTAATACATTACGGCCACCTTTGGTTTCCATCCGTTGACGAAAACCATGAACACGTTTACGGCGGCGAATTTTGGGTTGATATGTACGCTTTGGCATTTCAAATCTCCTACAAAAAATCAGGGCTACAAGCCCTGAGAAATTACCTGCTAAAATTTAAATTTTCCCTGATGAATGTCGGGGAGTTACCTCAAGGTTGCTGTTACTTTATAGACTTATAAAGCGACAGAGAATTATACCTAAGCGCCTATTCATGGTCAAATAGACACTTTAGGATACGGCCGTATTCTAATAAACAACAAATTAAACCAGACTAGACATCTCGAACACGTTCAATATGTGCCCCCAACGCCTTTAATTTCTGTTCGATATTTTCATACCCACGATCAATTTGTTGGATATTATGAATCACCGTCAAGCCTTTGGCGCACAAACCTGCCAAAACCATGGCCATCCCCGCCCGAATGTCAGGGCTAGGGACACCGTGTGGGCTTGCATGTAAACCATTGCCACCCAAGACCATCACCCGATGCGGATCACAAAGGACAATTCTCGCCCCCATAAATGAAAGATTATCCACAAAGAAAAAGCGGCTCTCATACATCCAATCGTGCAATAAAATTGACCCCTCAGCTTGTGTGGCCATTACCAACAAAATACTCATCAAATCAGGAGGGAAACCAGGCCAGGGCATCGGTTTAATTTCAGGGATACGTCCACCTAAAGCAGGTTGAATGGTTAAGGATTGATTCGCAGGTACAATAATATCTTCACCCTCTTCAATCCAATCTACACCCAACTTATTGTAGACAAGACGAATCATCATCAAATCTTTTGGTGCAGCATCTTTAATGCGTACTTCTCCACCTGTCACTACCGCGGCACCTACAAAGCTACCGACTTCCATAAAGTCAGGCCCAATGCGGAACTCGCCTCCATGCAACTTATCGACACCTTGAATTTTTAGGCGATTGGTTCCGATCCCTTCAATTTGAGCACCGAGTTGATTTAAAAAGTTACAAAGATCACGAACATGGGGCTCACTGGCAGCATTGTCAATGATTGTTTCCCCCTGTGCCAAAACGGCAGCCATGAGCGTATTTTCTGTCGCGGTTACACTTGCTTCCTGTAAAAGCAAATATCCAGCACCACGCAGCGGATCGGCATTCATTTCAAACATGCCCTGTTTTTTCATTTGTACGGTTGCGCCCAACGCTTCTAGCCCGCGAATATGTGTATCCAGCGGACGACCGCCAATAACATCGCCACCCGGCAATGGCAATGTGACTTGTCCTAAACGGGCTAACATCGGCCCAGAGAAAACAAATGAGGCACGTGTTTTGCTAGCTAATATGGGATCTAGTTCTGTTTTACTCACGTTTTGAGCATGAATTCGCCAACTCCCCTTACCTAAATTTTCCATCTCGATACCAAGATCACGCATGATGGTAATTGTTGAACGCACATCATGTATATTGGGAATGTTGTGCAGGACGATCGGTTCATCTGTCAACAGGCATGCAGGCAATAATTTTAAGGCTGCATTTTTATTGCCACTCACGGTAACAGTACCATGCAATTGATGGCCACCTTCAATGATAAATTTTTCCATGATTACTCATCCTCTTCCAAAAGATTTGTAAAAAAAGCAGGTCATTGTAACGAGAGGGGGAAAGGAGTTCAACTACGATTAGACTACGGGTGAGAACATTCTCATTTATATACAACAAAAAACGGCCGTTTGCAAAAAATACGGCCGTTTAGACAACAGTTAGCAAATCGGTTTGCTGAATGGGGCTGTAAACGATCACAAAAGGGCAAATTCTGCCCGCACTACCTCATCAATCACAGCAAACATTTCTTCTGCAGAAAATGGTTTTAGCAACATGACATTGGCAATCTCACGCAAACGGGTGACAATAAGATAATCTTCACGCTCACCAGAGATGGCAATAATAGGAATATGTTTGGTTATAGCTTGCTGCCGTAATTTCTGAGCCACTTGACTGCCATTCATATATGGCATTTTCGCATCAAGCAAAATCAGATCAGGGCGTTCCGTTTCAGCTAAAGTTAACCCTTCAACCCCGTCTTCTGCCTGTAAAATGAGCACACTTGGGTAATTTAGTGTTAGAAATTCACTCAGCACGAGACGAAGTGCTGCATTATCATCAACAATCAAAATCTTATTCATTACAACCCCCATAGATACCTAAGTAGCCGTTCGGAATTAACTTAGCAGTTTTTTGAACCGAACGGCTACTTTAAGCCCATTCACCAATTCGATATTTTATTTGTGAATGGGCACTAACTTTAATTAACTGTTGCTGCGAAAATGAAGAAGCTTAGATTTGTTATGCCCAATAACTTCTACGTTGCACACCAATACGGTAACTATGCCAAAAGGTTTCATAAATATCTGTTTTTGCCAACGCAACGCAATTGTTAATCAGGACACATTTTTCAGGTTAGGCTGCCAAAATCTCCCTTAAAAGCGGTTCAATCTGCTTAATGGCTTGACCACGGTGGCTAATTTGATGCTTGATAGATGAGCTCAGTTGGGCCATTGTTCTTTGTCGCTCGGGCAAATAAAAAACAGGATCGTAGCCAAAGCCACCATCTCCAACAGGTTCTTGAGCAATCATTCCTTCACAAATCCCCTCGGATTCACCTAGTAATACACCATTGGGAGCAGTCAGGACAATAACACAGCGAAAACGAGCTGAACGATTCTCTGGAGATACGGCCGTTAAATTTTTGAGCAAATAAAGATATCGTTCCTTGTGGGTTAAGCCCGCACCGCCATATCGTGCTGTGTAAATACCAGGGGCCCCATCCAGGGCATCAACTTCTAAACCAGAATCATCTGCCAATGTCAACAACCCTGTCTTTTGGGCATATGTGTTCGCCTTCAAAAGCGCATTCTCACGAAACGTTGACCCTGTTTCCTCAACATCCATCGTGATCCCCGCATCATCCAAACTTAAAAACTCAATTTGCATATCGGCTAACATTTCTGCAAATTCGCGCACTTTTCCTTGATTGTGCGTCGCCACCAATAATTTTTGTTCCATATTATTTGATATTCCTTTTCGATATAAACTGTGTCAGGTTTCAAGTTTTTCAGCGCCAAGTAAACATGTGTTGAAGACAATTGTTTCCACTTGATACTTAAGTTCTTGACCCATGAGCACTTAATAATTACCTGACACCCAATGACCCGACACTTTATCACACTTTTATGAGCTTTTTACCGCAATCGAAACTCCTATGCTATACTCTCATCCATTATATTGTAATGTACAGGGAGGGTACCATGACAAAGCAACACCCTTCACGACTCCGCTTCAACTTCGGCTTTTTCCTCGAAGCTCCGTTAGGCACAAGTCGCACCTATGAGTTAACTTATCCCGACATTGAAGTAGAGGAGTTAACTTTAACACCCTTGAACGGCACATTTACGGCCGTTCGTACATCGGAAGGCGTCTATTTAACAGGGCAACTAAACACCAATCAGGACATTACCTGTATGCGCTGTCTCACAAACGCCACCATTACTTTACCATTAAACCTAGACGATCTTTGCTACTATCCCCCTTCTGAAGCACCAGAAGGAGAGTATGTCATTAGCGAAGAAGGGTTCGTCGATCTTGCACCTCTTGTGCGTGAATTGGTCGTTGTCGAAACACCACAACACCCTGTTTGCAAACCAGAATGCAAAGGACTCTGTGCGCAATGTGGGCAAAACCTTAATGAGGCCACTTGCACATGTGAAGTCGATGACGTCGATCCTCGTCTAGCGATACTGAAACAATTATTAGATTAAAAGATGTTTTACGATACAGCAAAAATTTATATCAAAAGCGGTGATGGCGGCGACGGTATGATCGGATTTCGCCGCGAAAAATTTGTGCCCCATGGTGGGCCAGACGGAGGCGATGGTGGCAGAGGTGGCAATATCATCTTTGTTGGCAATCGTCATCTCAACAGCCTTTCTCCGTTCCGCAAAAATGTGCACTATAAGGCAGAAGACGCCAAACACGGCAATACAAAAAAAAGACATGGCCGTAATGGCGAAGATCTCTACCTGCAAGTACCCGCAGGCACGATCATTCGTAATGAAGCCACGGGCGATTTGCTCGGCGACGTTGTGGAAGTTGGGCAAGAGGTTGTCGTATTACGTGGTGGCCGTGGTGGTCGTGGCAACACGCACTTTGCCAACAGCCGTAACCAAGCGCCGCGTATTGCCGAAAGAGGTGAACCAGGGGAAGAATTGTGGATCACACTCGAACTAAAATTAATTGCGGACATTGGTTTAGTAGGCAAACCCAATGCGGGCAAATCGACTTTGCTCTCCACAGTCAGTGGCGCAAAACCAAAAATTGCAGATTATCCCTTTACAACCTTACAACCCAATCTGGGGGTTGTTGATCTAGACGGCTTCGAAACAATGGTCATGGCCGACATTCCCGGTCTAATCGAAGGGGCTGCGTCTGGTGTGGGTTTAGGGCACGATTTTTTGCGCCACATTGACCGTACCCGCGTATTAATCCACCTTCTTGACGGCTCTGCACCAGAACCATTAGAAGATTGGGCATCAATCAATCAAGAGTTGGCCATGTATGATGTGGAGTTAGAAAAACGGCCGCAACTCGTGGTGCTCAACAAAATGGATTTGCCTGATGCCATTGCCTGGGAACCTTTAATTGAAGAAGAAATCAAAAAAGCAGGCTATCCCTTCATGTCCATTTCGGCCGTGACTGGTGAAAATGTACAAAAGATGCTTTATCGCATTAAAAAAATGCTTGATGAAGCCCCCCCAGTCAAAACGTATGAAGATGAGGTTGTCATCATCACCCCGCCAGAAGATGATGGTTTTAGCATTGAACCTGTCGATGATGGATTTGCCGTTTATGGTAAGAAAATCGAACGGATTGCGGCGATGACTTATTTTGAGTTCGACACAACCTTGCTGCGCTTCCAACATATTTTAGAAAGTATGGGCATCACAGATGCTTTGGAAGAAGCAGGTATTGAACCGGGAGACATTGTCCATTTTGGGGATCAGGAATTGGAGTGGGGCGAAGAGTAAAACGGCTGGGGCTGTTGGGCGGCACGTTTGATCCGCCCCATTTTGGGCATCTGTGGTTAGCAGAAACGGCTCGCGAACAATTAATGTTAGACCTTGTTTGCTTTTTGCCTGTTGGCGACCCCGTCCATAAAGAAACCAAGACAATTACGGCCGTTTCTCACCGCATCCAAATGACCCAACTGGCCATACAAGATTATCCTCACTTCGTTTTAGACACACTGGACAGTGAACGTCCTGCCCCACATACAACGGTCTCACTCATTCCCTTGATGCAACAGAAATACCCCCACGCCGAAATTTGGTGGCTTATTGGTGGTGACTCATTACGGGACTTTCCAACGTGGGCAGACCCACAAACCTTGATTCAGCTTTGTCGCCTTGCGGCCCTGCCCCGACCCAATGTACATATTGATTGGGCGACATTAGAAACGGCCGTTCCCCACATCAAAAAGCGCGTCGATCTGCTAGCAGGGCCAACCAACGCACTTTCATCTACTGCAATTCGCAGTTGGATTCAGCAAGGCAACTCTATAAAATTTTTAACAGAAACGGCCGTTGTTACTTACATTCAGCAACATAATCTATATGCCAATCAATACTGAATCATCCAAATTTATGCAAGCCAGCTGCAAAAATTCTTTCCTGATACCATTTCACCTGTTCCTCTAAAGCAACAGTTAAACTCGTTTGCGGTTCATATCCTAAAACTTCTCGTGCTTTGCTAATATTTGCACAAGTATGTAGTTGATCCCCCGGACGGCGCGGCTTCATGTCGAAAATTGCCTTTTTGCCCATAATCTCTTCCACAATAGCAATGCCTTGTCCTGTGGTCATCTCTTTATCAGAACCAATATTAAAAATTTCACCAACTGCTTTTTCTGGCTGGCTCAACAGGGAAACATAGCCATTGACAATATCCCCCACATAAGAATAACTACGCGAATGCTGCTTGCTTCCTTCAAATAAAGGAAAAGGCTCATCAACTAAGATTGAGCGAATCAATTTGGTATACAGCTTTTCTGGGCGTTCACGTGGACCAAGGGCGGAATAAATTCGTAATGAACACGCGGGGAATCCTTGATCACGATGGTAGGCCAAGGCCATCTGTTCGGCTGCTAACTTCGTGACGCCATAGTATGACGTTGGCTGTGGTGGTGCTGTCTCCGATTCTGTTGCATATTTGCCATAAATCGAGGATGTTCCTGTGTTTACAAACAATTTTAGGGAAGATTGTTTTTTAGCTGCTTCGAGCAGTCGTTGCGTTGCATTGAGATTATTACGCACATAAATTTCGTAAGGGGTGGTTGCTGAGATGCCAGGCTGCGCTGCTAGATGATAAATAAATTCCACATCCTCCAAAGCCATACCCAAATCATCTTCGGCCAGATCTAACTTATAAATAGGAATTCCCCGTTCTGCTAAATCGGCAGCATTTAACTGTTTCAATTGGGAGGCATAATAGTCGGTAAAACAATCAATCCCAACCACGTTATGCCCCATTTCATTTAACTTTTCTGCTAGGTGCGAGCCAATAAATCCTGCTGCACCAGTCACAACAATTTTCATTTTATCTCCATTTATTACACGATTGCCCAAGATAGGAATATAATCGTAAAAGTTCGACCCCAAAACGGCCGTTTCTCTTTAATCGAAATATGTTCTTTAAAACTTTTCAATCTTTATATATGCCTAGATTCAACTCATAAGTGCAATTGCGGTCAAAAAGTGATCTGAAGTAGGATTACTTTCAAAAACCGCCAAG
>JBNKHS010000086.1:0-12409 GCA_050290485.1 Promineifilaceae bacterium (SeqCode)
GGCGTCACAATCCCTACAATCAACAAATCACCAGGATGGATAAAGTCTGATTCTGTTAAATTGTTAAATGCAAGCAATTCTTCGAGTGTAATGCCATTGCGATAAGAGACAGCCCACATCGTGTCATCACTGCGCACTGTGTCATAAATAATGCCTTCTGCATCTGGTGTGGAAGTTGGATCGGTTTGGGCAGTGGCAGGTTGCGTGCCACACAAAATAATGATGGCCACAACAAACAACCCTATGAAACTTAAATTCCACCCATTTCTTCCCATCTACCCACTTCACCTTGCCCAAATTGCAATCTATTTTATCGCTTTCGTCCAACGCAGGCGTCAACGAAGCAAACGATCCATCGACGAAAACACGACAATTCTACTCCGCTGGGGGCAACTGCCAACTATCTCCCATAATTAACCCATCTTCTGCTAATACAGGCACACGCTCTAATGTTGCCGAATCATATATGCCAATCAAAATGGTATGTTGTGTGGGATCAAATGGAATGGGCATTGCTAACGTTCTTGTTTCTTGAATGGCTTGACCTAGTTGCCACCATTGAGGTTGCCAATTGCCACCGCCGGGTGGTAAATCGCTTTGCACAAGAATATTATCTCCTGCGATAATTTGCACAAAAGAGGTCGTTGTGGGGAAAACGGCCGTATTCGCTTCCCATACTAAATCTATTTCTACATCACCCGTGTCGGTTTGCCTAAATTCAAGATTATGTAAATATAATTGGTTGTCAAAATTAATGGTCTGCGACCAGTTGGGGGTTGTTGGTTGCCCATGAAAACGAATGTAAAGCGGATATGCCGTTTCTTCCAAATCACCTCGTGCCAGCTCCCCATCTTGCATCTGCACAAAAGGTGATCCGCTTAAAATTTGAGGCACGAATGCTTGATCATAAAATTTCCACGCGTAAATGGAGATGGGTTGTTCCGGAGCAGCAGGTGGCAAGCCAAACTCTGGGCGATAGAGATGTACTTTGTTTAAATCGGCGATGAAGGGAATGGATGCCCATCCTTTTTGTGTCGCCTCATCCCAAAACCAACGATCCATGTAAACGGCCGTATCTGCTTCTTCTGCCCGAATTTGATATGCCATTTCTGTGGCTGCCGCTTCAAATAAAAGTGCCGTTTCAGGATCACGGCTATAATTGACATAATCTCTTATTGTGAGCAACAGACTGCCCAACAAAAGAACAACGACACTACCTTTAGCCAGCCAAACTGGAACTTTTTGCCACTGCCAGATTTGAGTCAATCCCACTGCGGGCAAAAAGAGCACAGCGGGTAAAACACCAACAGTACGCAAAAAATGCGGGGCATCTTCAGCTAAAATGGTGACCCAAAGCATGGCAAACACCCAAAGCAACGTCATGCCAACGCCAATGTGGTGCCAATGGCGTAAACACCACAACAAACCAATGATAAACGGCACGGCCAGCAACCAGTCAAACACAGGCCGCCCCGCAGGATTGTGACGCAAAATTGTGTCTCCCTGCCACACAAACATGCCCAACGCAGCAACGATATGTCGTGCAAATGTACCGATCAAATCCCCATGATTAATTGTTTCGCTAAAGATCGAAACCTGACCGGTACGCCCCAAAATAGTGTCGGGGTTTTGCAGGTAATAAATGAGCAGCGGAAAAATGGAAACGGCCGTTCCCAACACATACCATACCAATCCACGCCAAATAGACCGCCACCCCTTCTGCCAAACAAGATAAAGAACAACCAAGCCCAACAAAATAGGTGTAAAGCGAATGGCTAAATAGGTATAAAAACCCAAACCATACACAAAACCAGCCGCTAACCACAGCCATTTGTTTTGTCGTTGATACGCTTCTGTTGCCAACCAAAACATGAGCGTCAGACAAAATACGAGTAAAATAGTGCGTAACCCAATACGGCTCAAATGAATCGACCATACCGTTGTCGCCCAAACAAAAGCGGCAAACATCCCTGTTAAGCGCTCAAACCAACGCGCAGCTAACAAATACACGAAAACTGTTGTCAAAATACCCGTAACCGCCGCCACAAAACGCACAGCAAATGCAGAACGACCAAATAACGAAATGGAAAGCGCGGTTAAATAAATATAGGCTGGCTCGCGACCATTATTCGCTGCAAAAAAAAGAGCATGCTCCCCTTGCAGAACAGAAAGGGCATCTAACCCGTTAAACGCTTCATCCCGATACAACCCGGCGGGATAAGCATCAAGCTGCCACAAACGTAACAAGGCAGCCAAACCCACAATCCCACATATTAAAAAAACCCATCCGAGGCGGGATGGGTTAAGTGTTCCTATAGAATCATTTTTCATATGCGTTGCCTTATTGTCAAAGCGAGGCAAGTATAGCAAAATAGACCATTGCGTCAAAGCGGCGGAGTAGCAACATAATTATATCATTTAAGAAAGTAATTGAGCGATTGGGTGATTACTCAATTACTCAATTACCTAATTACCATTCCTTATGAAAATATTGATGATCTCCAAAGCGTGTTTGGTGGGAGCATACCAAACCAAATTGGAAGAAATAGCAAAATTTGATGATGTTGAGTTAACGGTTATTGTTCCCCCTTCATGGAATGATCCTGTAGCTCCTGTGCAATTTGAGCGCGGGCACACCAATGGTTACACCTTACTGGTTGATCCCATTCGGTTCAATGGACAATACCATACCTTTTACTTCCCGACCTTAAAAAAACGGTTGACAGAATTCCAACCCGATCTTTTGCATATTGATGAAGAGCCTTATAACTTAGCTACATGGCTTGCCTGGCGACAAGCACGCAAAGCAGGGACAAAATCTCTCTTTTTCTCGTGGCAAAACCTGGAACGCAATTACCCTTTCCCCTTCAGCATGTTAGAAAAACAAGTGCTGCACGGGGTTGACTATGCGATTATGGGCAACCGTGATGCCGTCAATGTGTGGCGTAATAAAGGGTATCAAAAACCGTTTAGGGTCATTCCCCAATTTGGTATCGATCCTTCTGTCTACATCCCTCCAAAGAAACGTGACCACGGGCGTGGCTTCATTATTGGATCCGCCAACCGGCGACTCGTACCAGAAAAAGGAATCGATCTGCTGTTGGTTGCGGCGGCAAAGTTACCGGGGATTTGGCGGATTCATATTGCGGGAGAAGGTCCAGAACGGCCGTATTTGGAACAATTGGCACAAGAATTGGGCATTGCTGAACGGGTTCAGTTTGATGGCCCAATTTCATCAGAGCAAATGCCTGCTTATTTGCAACAATTAGATGTCCTTGTATTATCATCCCGTGCCCAAGAAAATTGGAAAGAACAATTCGGCCGTATTCTCGTAGAGGCGATGGCTTGTGAAGTTGCTGTCGTTGGCGCTAAAAGTGGCGAAATTCCCAATGTCATTGGCGAGGCTGGTTTAACATTCAGTGAAAATGATGCTGATGCGTTACACGCTCATTTACGTCAATTGTTACAATCAGAAAGTCTCCGAGACAGTTTAGGGAGGCAGGGGCGGCAGCGTGTGCTGGAAAAGTATACACAAGCCCAAATTGCAGCACAAACGGTGTCTGTGTATCGGGACATCATTGGAAATTAACGATATACTTTCAGGAGTACGCAATTTGCGAAGTCCTAACTTTATAAATGATTAATGGTTAACCATTACCCATTATCATACGGTGGTGTTGTGTCTGAAGTAGAACATTCTTCTAAAGAATTGAGCGAGACGAATAATAAAAAACGGCCGTTAACCCGCGTTGTCGGCATTTTGTTAATTGCAACGGCCGTACTTATTGCCTGGTTATTACTTGTTGGCTTTTTAGGGTACCAGAGTGGGCAAAAACTACTTGTTGAAAAACAGGAAGCGGAATTTACAGCTGCTATCACCCGTCAGCTTGAACTTGCACGTACCGATGTGGCTGACGAAAAGTATAGTTTGGCAAAGGTTCGCTTGGACTGGGTATTGGCGCGAGATCCAGATAATCAAGAAGCATTAGATATACAGACAACCATTGAAACGGCATCAGCCCAACCCATTCTCGAGTCAACGCCGGTTGTGCTAGAAACGGCCGTTCCCACACCAGATTCAGTTGAAGAAGGTGCAGCAGGAAGTCCATCCGAAGAATTACAACGCATTGAACGTCTCATTGCCACCAAAAATTGGGACACTGCATTGCAGGCATTACACGCTTATCAATTGGAATATCCCAACTACGAACGGCAGCAAAGTGACAAACTCCTCTATGATATTTATATCGACTACGGCATCGAATTATTAAATGGTGATAATGTAGAACTCGGCTTAAACTATTTATCACAAGCAGAGAAATTAGGAAATTTGCCACAAGAGGTGCTCGATTATCGTACATGGGCCACTTTTTACACCCAAGGCATTTCATATTACGGTGTCAACTGGGATCTTTCCGCTTTTTTCCTGCGCGATTTATGTTTGTCGGCACCCTTCTATCAAAATTCTTGCGATACTTTTTACAAAGTCGTGGTTAATTTAGCCGATCAATACGCGGCAAATTTAGATTGGTGTCCCGCATTGCTGCACTACGAGGAAGCAAGCTTTCAACAATCCTCTGCTGACCTAAATGAAAAAATAGGGAATGCACGTGATAACTGTTTGCAAGCCACTGTAACCCCGTCAGAACCGATCAGTGACACAGTACCAATTAGTGGCACAGAGACAATCATTAATCCCACAGTGGAGCCTTAACAAACAATCAAAGAGCCGAATTGTCATGATGATCACGATTACTATCGGCTCTCTCTATCAACAATATTTATTCAACCTGTTATAATCCTTCTATGCCTGAATACGGTGAGCAACTCAGCAAACGTGAACAAGAAATTTTAGAATGTGTCGTTGATGGTTCTGGTAATAAACAAATTGCTGCCAACTTACACATTAGTCAAAACACAGTTAAAGTCCATCTTCGCAACATTTATGTCAAACTAGGTGTTTCTAGTCGAACCGAAGCGACAACCGAGGCTATTCGTCTTGGCTTAGTTGCTATACCGGGAACAGAAGAAACGGCCGTTATTGCATCCACCCCACCAGATACTGTTGCTCCTCCACAAACGGATGGCAATCATGCAGAAGCGATAAATGAAATGTCCCACAACGGAGAAACGGCCGTACTTACAGCCACAGACCCACCAACAAACATTGACGCCACAGATACTGTTTCCACAATACCTCAAGAAAAAGGGCGTTCAAAAACAGTAATCATCCTTGGTTTCACCTTAATTTTGCTTCTGCTATTTTCCATTGTTATCGGTGTCAACTATTTTAACAATGCCCTGCCGACACCCGAGCCAGAACCTTTTGTTGAAGAAAAACTCAATGACAATTGGATTAAAAGCAACCCTCTGCCCATAACCTCAGCCAAAGCCGCCATTGCCTCGTTTGGCCTCGACTTATTTTTGATCGGTGGTGAACAGAATGGGGCCATCAGCAATACGGTTTGGCTTTATGACACATCTACATTCACGTGGGAAGAAAAAGCGGAAAAACCAACGGCCGTTTCTGATGCAACAGCGACGGAATTAGGCGGTATTATTTTTGTTTTGGGTGGACAGACGGATAATGGCGAGCCAACAAATATTGTTGAAGCGTATAGCCCTACCAATGATGCTTGGGGAACGGTTACCTCCTTACCTACTGCAGTCAGTGGTGGTTTAGCACTAACGGATGGCAGCTTTATCTATTTTATTGGAGGCACAGATGGCGATAATGCACTCAATACAATGTATGTTTACGATCTTGGGGCAGATAATTGGCGACCCTTAACCAATATGTCCCACGCACGTGCCTACGCATCCGGGGGTGTTATTGGCAATCTCATTTATGTGGTTGGCGGCTTTGATGGACAATCAGAGCTAGCTGTATGTGAAATATACGATATTGCGAGCGATAGTTGGTCTGATTGCTCACCAATGCTGACTCCACGTGGTGGTGCAGGAACGGCCGTTATTATCAAGAAACTCTACACTATTGGCGGGGGCATGAATGCCAAGAACAATATCACCTATAGTGAAGTGTATGATCCCTCAGTTGATGAATGGTCTTTAATTAATACCCCCATTCTTGATAACAATCCCCAATGGACTCATTTAAGCGTAAGCAGTGTTGAAAATAAAATATATACCTTAGGTGGCATTCGTGCCGATCAACAAGCCACCAATGACAATTTTGCTTACGCCCCGCTTGTATACCAAACCTTCATCCCTGCAGCCTCTTCTGACTCAAAATAAATCTCTAACCTAACCATTTTAGGGGAAGATCACAAAAGCTCCAGAACAATATCTGGAGCTTTAGGAAGGAGGAGGAAAACGAATCAAACTGTATCAGTTTTATGCTTAAAGCATACAAATTTTTCCGCACCTCTGTCTATGGGATGATCTCGCCAGGACAGGAGAGCTACTCTGGTACTGAAGCAATATAACGAGCGTACTATGTAAGAAAATTTCCCAATTCCTTACCCTATTACCATCCCGTTTTAAGTATATTTGAGACTAAAGTATTGTTTTATTTACACCATTACTCAAATCAATTTGCTATCATAATGTAAGCTAGCTTACATTACTCGATCAACTTATTCACCTTTCCAATAATTTAAGGAGTAAGGATTGATGCTTAGTAAAAAGAATGTCACCCTTTTCTTATTGTTATTCACCCTATTCATTTTAGTCGGTTGTGGTCCAACAGAATCTCTTGATACACGGTTAGACAGAGTGATCGCCGAAAAAAGCATCATCGCACTTGAAGAAGCTCCAACGCAAGATCCAGCCAAAGTTGCTTTAGGTCAAATGCTCTTTTTTGATAAAGAACTTAGCGGTAATCGTGATATTGCTTGTGCCACATGTCATCATCCTTCAAAAGGAAGCAGCGATAATCTACCTGTCTCCATTGGCACAGGAGGCGTAGGTTTAGGTGAAAATCGGCAAATTGGATACGGCCGTAGTTTAATCCCCCGTAACGCCCCAGATGTGTTTAATCGCGGTTCATCCGCATGGCACAGCATGTTTTGGGACAGTCGTGTAACCCAAAACGCCGATGGATCGTTCCTTTCTCCTGCCGGCGATGCCCTCCCCGCAGGGCTGGACAACGTGCTTGCTGTGCAAGCGATGTTCCCTGTGACGTCCCATGATGAAATGCGTGGGGCCTCGGGCGATACAACCCGTGATGGAAAAGAAAACGAACTCGCTTTGTTCGCTGATGACGATTTACCGGCCATCTGGAATGCACTCATGGCCAGATTATTGTCCTACCCAGAATACGTCACCTTGTTCCAAGAAGCGTATCCAGATGTGCCCTTGGATGAGCTCGGCTTTGAACATGCTGCAAACGCAATTGCCGCTTTTGAAATTGATGCCTATACATTTACACAAAGTCCATGGCTACAATACTTAGCCGGCGACAAATCAGCGCTAAGCGAGGATGCAAAACTAGGGGCAATCTTATTTTACGGAGAAGCAGGATGTGCTAACTGTCACTCTGGCCCACTCTTTACAGATCAACAACACCATAACATCGCCTCACCACAAGTGGGGCCCGGCAAAGGGGAAGAATCGCCACTCGATTACGGCCGTTTTCGGGAAACTGGCAATTCAGCAGAAAAATACGCTTTCCGCACCCCCCCATTACACAATGTTGCTGTCAGCGGTCCATGGATGCACGCTGGAGCCTATAAAGATTTGAAAGCCGTTATCCTTCATCATGTCGCCCCAGAAACCGCCTTATCAACATATAACCCAATTGCCCATTTACCCCTGAACGTACAAGACACATTTCAAAGCGATCCGGCGCTGATTACCGATATGCTCAACTACATCGATCCAAATCTAAAACCAGCACGGGAATTAACCACGTCAGAAATTAATGCCTTGGTCGCATTTATGGAATCATTAACCGATCCAGCCGTATTCTCTTTAGATTATCTAGAACCAGATGCCGTACCCAGTGGGTTACCTGTCGAAGACGCACTCCCACAAGTGGATGCGCATTAAAATATATCAGCAAACTTATTCACATTTAGCAAGCAGAAAGGCTCGAAATGTTGAACATTTCGAGCCTTTCCCATCCGTGACGATGTAGAACTTATTTGAGGCGGGAGAGGATGGGAGTCGAACCCACCGTCGCTTGCTCTGCGCAACCAACCACCAGTTTTGAAGACTGAGGCGCCCACCGGGACACAACCACTCCCACTTCAATTTTACCTCATTTTGCCTCATCGCTCACGTCCTATAGTCAAGAATCAATGCCACATGAGAAAGGATTAAATTCAAGATCAATATTTGACATCTAACGATGGTTTGGATAGAATTCCCCTCGTCCTTAACAAGGCAAAACGCCGGGATAGCTCAGCCGGTAGAGCACTGCACTGAAAATGCAGGTGTCCCCAGTTCGAGTCTGGGTCCTGGCATCTAAGGTCTTTCACGCGACTAAAAGACCTTGTATCTTGCGGGCGTAGTTCAGTGGTAGAACGTCTCCTTGCCAAGGAGAAGGCCACGAGTTCGAATCTCGTCGCCCGCTCACTGCAATCGGCAGGCATAATGCCTGCCGATTCTTTTTCACGGCGACGTGGCCAAGTGGTAAGGCAGAGGTCTGCAAAACCTTTATCACCGGTTCGAATCCGGTCGTCGCCTCTAAAAAAGTTTTTCAAGCCCTTGCCCAGTTGCAAGGGCTTTTGTTTTTATCTAAACAAAAGGACAAGCTCAATATGTCATTCCCCACAATTCCTTCCTCAGTTAATGAAATTAACCCGCGTGACTGGGAAAGTTTTCAACCTTTTTACGCTGAATTGCAAGAACGGCAGTTAACGTTAGAAAATGCGCGTCAATGGCTGGAAGATTGGTCAAGCGCTTACAGGCTCTTTTGGGAATCTGCAGCCTTGATTTACATTGAAAAATCAATTGACACCACAGATGAAGAAAAAGAACAAGCCTTTCTTGACCTAATCAACGATGTTTCCCCTCAAGTACAAGTTGCCGATCAAGCATTAAAGGAAAGACTTTTAGCCTTAGATATTCCTGCTGAAGCAATGCCTGATATGGCGCTGGTCTTACGCCATATGCGCAATGATGCGGAGCTCTTTCGGGAAGAAAATATTCCGCTCGAAACGGAGTTAGCCAAACTAGATAATGAGTACGATAAGATAACAGGTGGTATGCAAGCTGAATGGGATGGCGAAGAACAAAACCTGAGCCAACTCTCTGTTTATCTCACGGAAAAAGACCGCCAAGTTCGCCACAAAGCTTGGGAGACTATGGCCAATCTTTGGCTGGGCAGCCGCGAAGAGATCAACGATATCTATTCACAGATGCTAAAACTGCGCAAACAAGTTGCTGCGAATGCAGGTTTGGCCGATTATCGTGAATTCTCTTTCCGCAGCAAAGGGCGCTTTGAATATACGCCAGAAGATTGCCTCACCTTCCATGAGGCCATTGAAACGGCCGTTGTTCCCGCCGTAAAACGCATCCTAAGCAAAAAACGGGGACGGCTGGGGTATGATGCCATCAAACCGTGGGATTGGATTCCTGAGCGCGGCGTTCTGGCCGAAACTGGTGATTCAGAACCTCTCAAACCTTACCAAGGCCAAGATGAGCTGATTCAACATACGCTGAATATCTTCAATAAACTCGATGCTGAATTAAGCCATCACTTTGCGACAATGGCTGAAGAGAACCTCCTTGATTTGGACACACGTTCAGGAAAAGCATTAGGAGGTTATTGTAGTACGTTGCCATTAAGGAAACGGCCGTTTATCTTTATGAACGGTGTCGGGACACAAGACAATGTACAAACCATGCTCCACGAAGCAGGGCACGCCTTTCACGTTTTCGAATCCAACGAACTATCCCTTATTTGGCAAACCAACGCCCCAATGGAGTTTTGCGAGGTTGCTTCAATGTCGATGGAGCTGCTCGCAGCCCCCTATCTTACCAAAGAAAATGGCGGCTTTTATACCACTTCTGAGGCCGCACGGGCACGCATTGAGCATTTAGAAGGCATTATCACCTTCCTCCCTTACATGGCCGTTGTAGATGCCTTTCAGCATTGGGTCTATACCCACATCGACGAAGCAATCGATCCCAACAATTGCGACGCCAAATGGGACGAATTGTGGCACCGTTTCATCCCTGATATTGATTGGGCAGGGCATGAAGATGTACGCATGACTGGATGGCACCGTAAACCCCACATCTTTGGATCTCCTTTTTACTACATCGAATATGGCATGGCGCAGATAGGGGCCTTGCAAGTTTGGCGTAACAGTCTTCATGATCCCGAGAAGGCGCTAAAAGATTACCGTCGCGCACTTGCTTATGGTGGCACAAAAACATTGCCTGAGTTATTTGAAGCCTCTGGTGCAGAATTCCGTTTCGATTCAGCAATGTTACAAGAACTCGTTGATTTAATTGAAAGTACAATAGCCGATTTAGAAAAACAACTTTAAGAAAAGTAAAAAACAGGGATTTCTATAGCCTCAATAAGCAGTTTAGGTTAATATCTGAAAGAGGGAATAAAATTAATTGAATTCAACAACATCATGGGTGTAACCGATATGCAACCAAGCGCAGCAATGCGTGAATATCTAGCAGAAATTTACCGCTTACAGGAAGATTCGCCTACCGTTAGTACAACAAGCTTAGCAGACAGATTGAACGTTTCTGCGCCTGCTGTGCCGCGTATGTTAAAAAGATTGCGCAATGCAGGGTACGTTAAACACATTCCTTATCAAGGCTTCGAACTTACCGAATTAGGCAAAGAAGAAGCTCTCAAGGAACTAAGGCGTCATCGCATTCTGGAAGTTTTCCTTGTTACTGTTATGGGGTTTACATGGGATGAGACACACGAATTGGCCGATGAAATGAGTAAGGGGATTAACGACACAATCACCGAGCGCATGGCTGAAATGACAAATCAACCCACCCGTTGTCCACATGGCGAGCCTATCCCCACCCTGGATGGTATCTTGCCACAGGTAAAAGATGTATGCATTATGAACTTAGGGGTTGGACATAAAGGGGAAGTTAGTCGCGTTCGCACCCATGAACCAGAACGCTTACAATATTTTGCGACACTCGGGCTTGTTCCCGGGGCAGCATTTGAAATTGTAGGAAGAGCACCGTTCAATGGCCCAATGCGCCTCCGTGTGGAACGGGACGAGGTTGTTCTAGGTGTAGAATTAACAAAATCGCTTTGGGTTACTTAAGGAAATAATCGTCGCGTCTTGACTTCAGCGACCGCATCATCTTTATAACGATACAATTTTGCAGGACGGCCTTCTCCGTCCTGTTTTTTATTGCCTGTTTCTTCTAGGATATCCGCTGATAAAATTTTGCGCCTAAAATTGCGCTTGTCGAGCTCTTCTACAAGGATTATTTCATATGATTTTTGCAATTCTGTTAATGTAAATTCATCCGGTAGTAATTGAAATCCTACGGCTGTATATTCTAATTTGTAACGCAATCGTTGCAGGGCGTATTCTAAAATTGTTGCGTGATCAAAGGCTAATTCAGGTAGGTCAAACACAGAATGCCATGCAGTAACGGCCGTATCTTCAACATCACCTAATACCACTGCAGAATAAGGTACTAATGCAAAATAAGCCACAGTAATCACCCGAGTACGTGGATCACGTTCGGGTTCACCAAATGTAAACAATTGCTCTGTATACACATCATGGACACCAGTCTTTTCCCCCAACGCCCGCACAGCCGCCTCTTCCAACGATTCGTTCATTTTGACAAACGAACCTGGCACACCCCACATCCCCTGAAAAGGAGCTTCTCTACGACGAACAAGCAATACCTGCAAATCATCCCCTTCCAACGCAAAAATAACCACATCCACCGTCACCGACGGCCGATCATAAATCGAAGGATCATAATTTTCGGGTAAATCCAAATTCAAAATGCCCTCCACAAAAAAGAAAAGTCTCCAGCCCAAAAGCTAGAGACCCAACATTACATAAAACAAACAACTCTAATCCAACATGAACAACAAATTCCCGTCTTAGTTCCCTGCTTCTTCTTCAAGAATATCCTCAGGTAGTCCAAACGACTCAAAAGTAAAAGGCTCACGAGGATCATATAATGGATTAAATAAATCAAAATCAGAAGGTTCTGGTAATGCCAAGCCACCCTGATCCACAATTTGCGGCAAACTAACACTTGTTGTTATAAAAGGTGTTACATCCCCCGGTGAACGCAAGACTAAATCTATTTTCACATCACGATCTTGCGCAAACTTTAATGCCAAGGCGTCTTGTACTGGCATGCTCAAAATAACAACATCTGGATTCTCCTGGCGTTCAGGAATAGGGGTTGGGGTTGGAACAGGTATGGGGGTGCCTTCCGCATTTAACTGCACACCTGTTTCAGCTTGAGCTTGTGCAACAGC
>JBNKHS010000087.1:0-12325 GCA_050290485.1 Promineifilaceae bacterium (SeqCode)
AATCGTTGGGTAGTGGATAGGAAACGGCCGTATTCCAATAAAAAAGGCCTGGATAAACCAGACCTTTTGTATCTATCTTCAAAACTGAGGGAATCAATACCTTGTCCCCAGCAAGCGATAAATTTGTTCAAGATTTTGCCGACCCTTTACTTGCATTGGCTCCAAAGCTTCGACAAGGACCCAATCTTTCACTTGCTCATACGTATCGCTGCTAATCAAAATCTCGTCTGCTTGCGCATTTTCTTGGATACGCTTCGACAAATTAACCGCATCCCCAATCGCCGAGTAATCTTTGCGCAACGCACTACCTACGTTTCCTGCTACCGCTTCACCTGTGTGGATACCCATCCCAAAATGTAAACGTCGGTCTTCGGACAGCTCACTCAAATATTTTTCCATATTGGCCCGAATCATCAAGGCTGTGCGAATGGCGCGTTCTGCATGGTTCTCTTGCGGGTTCAATGGTGAGTTATACAAAGCCATGACCGCATCACCCATAAACTTGTCAGTTAACCCTTGATACTCGTTAATGGCATAGACAAATTCGGTGAAGTAGCCATTCATAATTTGCACCAAAATTTCTGCATCAACGTGCTCGCTAAAGGTACTGTAGCCACGCACATCTGCAAACAGGACGCTCATTTGTTGGCGCTGTGGTCGTTGCGCTGCATCTAAATCTCGAATTTGATCCACCAGCGCGGGAGGTAAATAACGGCGCACACTTTCGAGACGTTTCGTCTCTGAAATGTCATTGAGCACCATCGCCACCCCTTGCGCCATATTATCCGCATCGCGCAAAGGAGTAAGGGTCAGGTTTAATGTCGTAATACCGGGACGTTTGCTCACAATGACATCCAATTCGGTGTTTTCCACACCTCCATTTTCCCGCACAGTTTCCACCAATGGCTCAACAGGTAAACCCAATGTTTCTAAAGCTTGATGATAGGTTTGTTTAACAATATCTTTTTCAGGAAAACCAAGAATCCGTTCAGCGGCCATGTTGTATAGCGCAATCCGTTGTTGTTCATCAATCGTAATCACACCACTGGCAATGGAGGCAAACACGTTATCCATTAGATCACGCATTTCCATGATTTGTGTGTATTGGCGCGCGTTTTGGATTGCTACAGCTGCTTGATCAGCAAAGGCAGCCAACAGGTCACGGTCTGCATCACCAAACACACCCGCCGCCACACGGTTATCGGCATAAATAACACCAATTGCCGTTCCTTTAACCATAAGCGGCACACACAAAATAGAGCGTAAGTTGTAGCTAATAATACTTTCTTGAGCAGCAAAACGACTGTCGGACTGCGCATTCATCGTTACAACAGGCTCACCCGACTCGGCAACTGTCTGCACGATACTACGACTAATTTCAAATGAAGATGAATTTTCGATTGTTTCTTTATCGACATTTCTTGCCAATTGTACTTCAAGTACGCTCGTTTCCTCGTTACGCAAAAGGAGAATCGCACGTTCTGATTTGGTAAGGCTGATGATGGAGTCCATCACAACCAAGAGTACTTGGTCTAATTCGAGAGAAGAGTTAACAGCGGCTCCAATAGCTTGTAACGCTTTGAATTGTTCTTGTTCCTTCTGTTGGGCCTGAATACGTCGTTCTAAATCCTCAATATTACGTCGCACCAAAATAAGGTTACGAGCCAACTCTTCACCGATTTGTGCTGCTTGTTGCTGTTGTAACAAATCAGCGCGAGTGGCAATGAGTGTTTCATTTTGTCTGTTGACAGAACTACCTAGATTATCGATTAATTTTCGAAGTTCACTAATGTTGTCTTGAATTTGGTTGATGGTTGGATCGCTCACTGACTGTCCTCTTGTTGGTCTCTAATCGTTTTTTGATCCCAATGAGGAGGTTATGACGTACTACAACCCCCTTCTTACAAAACTCGCTTTAAAAGCGTGAAGGATTACTTTTTTGATTATTGTTTATTAACGTTACTTTTTCGCTAACTATTGTAATTCAAAAAAAATTTTGATTGCTCAAGCGAAAATGTCGACGTTTCCTTACAATATTTCAAAGACAATTTGCAATTTCACTATGGAAAAAGCAAAGGCTATTTCATGAATTTAATGAAATAGCCTAGTTCATTGCAATTTATTATAGCAGAGTCGTCGTTACTTTGAATGTTTAATTTTTATCTTTTTTCGGTCTTTGTAAACGACTTAGCTGTTTTCTAATGGTTTCTTTGAGTAAAACAGGCCGTAATTGGCGCCATTCTTGAGTTGGATTGAAGTTAACATCATCTTCGCGGTTGGGGCTGTACTGTTTACGTACGTATTGATTGGTCAATGCTCGAATCGGCTCTTTACCTTCAGGAACGGCCGTAACCAAGGAATCTGCCCGTTCAAAAGGTGTATCCACCGGACGATAATGAATACCCAACCAGCGCGCCCAATTGCCTAAACGGCCGTAACTTTTATCCACATCCCCTTCAACCCGCCGATTCATCTCTGTGGCTACAAAAGAGAGTACCACGGCAATGGCCACAATCAACGTTGCAAAGAGTGCCTGCCAAATGGGGAATGTCTGCAAAAACCCTTCTTGTTGTTGATCGATCGATGGACCTCGTTCAAAATCTTCAGGGTTCAAGAAATCCTCTTCCTCTTCAGGATTCAGATCTTCGCCAAGTAACTCCTCACGGTTAATCAATGGATTCACAAAAGCGCCAAACGCATCTCCACCTGAAGACGAACTATCTAAATCATCAGGACGAGCCACAATGGGAATGGATGCTGTCGGTTCAAATTGAATCCAGCCATAATCAGGAAAATAAGCTTCGACCCAAGTATGGGCATTACTGGCGTTAACACGATAAGAGCGAGACTCCTCATCATAAGACCCTTGGGCAAATCCACTCACCACTCGAGAAGGAATCCCTTGTGAGCGCAACATCACAGCCATCGCAGAGGCATAATAGTTACAATATCCTTCTTGGCTAACAAAGAGTGTGTAATGAACAGGGTCGATGCCATCAGGCACGGCTGCAATTTGATCATTATAAGTAATCGCGTTGCGCAAATAGTCACGCACTGCAATTGCCTTGTCAAAATTATTATCATGCCCTGTCATCAATTCGGCCGCCAAATCTTTTGTTTCCGGCGTAATTGTGTCCGGCAAGTCTAAGTAAGTTTCGCTTACCCAATCTGGATAAATCGTAGATGCGTTGCGCAAGCTATTGGCATCAGCTAAAGAAAGCCGAGAGGTAACTTCATATTGATCCCCTTGTTGCAAAACAAATTTTGATCGTACAGAATTGACCAATTTATTGTTGTTTTGATCTTTAGCAGCAAATATATTTAAGGCACGATCTGCATTGATAATTTCAGGCGCACCATAAATAAAGCTGGAACTGGGGAAATAAGAAATAATGGTTTGCGTTATTACCTCACGCCCTAAGGTATATGGCGTATTGATTGGGCCATCATCGGGAAAATGTTCTTCCATGGCTACATCTTCTATTTCCCACGCGCCCTGATCGTTGTAGGTATCATAGGTAATCGCCTGCCAGTAAACGTAAGGCAATTTTTGCGAAACAATAACATCCATGACGGGGGTGTTGCCGGGATTCCGTGGGCCACCCAAGACCAATGAATCTTGATACGGATCGGCCGTATTTGAGCCATAGGTGCGTAAAGCGGAGAACATACGCGTCCACCCTTCTTGGAAATCGCGCCACGGACCTCTTGTACCGCTAAGCGCATCCCCAACTGTGGCATTGGCCGACAACGGGGGAATGAGCCATGCAAAAATTAAGGCAATTAAGGCAGCAATAAATCCAGCCCGAATGAAGGTAAACCATATCTGTTTTTCATAACGCACAGAGCCAGATCGCCACTGCTTTTCTTGTGTCATAAGGTGAGTACGGGCAACAAAAAGTAAGGCGAGCAAAACATAAGCAGCTAAATAAAAGGCAAGCGGGTTTGGTCCTGCATAATAGTAAACAACGCTGAATAAGATAAGTCCAGTGGGTACAATGGCAAACCAAATACGAAGATTACGAAAAGTGTACCAAGCGGCGGTTACGCCCAATACCCAATACACAACGGCCGTTTGGAAGACAAAAATCAGGCCATCACGACTGGTTCCCCCACTAAACAACTTTTGAAACCACAGAAATTGGCGTGTGATCATCCCATCAACAGGATCGATCAACCGTTCATGCCAACTCATATTGGCAAACTCTTCTGTGCGCCCAACCAAAAAGAAAACGACAAACATACCAAAGATGATGGCCATCACACGCACAGTTCCCACGCCAAATTGGCTTTTTGCCATAAGCACACCAAGAATCACAGCGAAAAAGGTGACAACAGGAATGATGTTTAAGCCAGGGGTAAGCTCGGTTTGAGGGACAGCAAAGCCGGCAACAAGCATCATTGCCATGAGTAGAAATAAAGTTGACCAACCTTCGTCAAGTTGTGGACGTTCTATACGCATAAACTTTACTCTCTTTATTACAATTCGCACGGGGTGGACGTACGATTGCTAATTTTTGCACGACATCATTATAGCGATATGGTGCTTAGGTTATGTGTATGATTTATACGCGTTTAATCTACGATTTTATGAGGAACGGCCGTATCTGCTGTGAGGATGCTAACAAATTCAGATTTCATTAATTTATTGGCCGCCGCTTATGTGGATGTTTTGATGATATCGGATCATCCTGTGGGTTTTGTCGTTTGAACACAAAGAGTCCTCCTGCCAAAAATAAAAGGACAACAACCGCAGCGCCGACAAGCAAAGGGATATTAAGATACGGCCGTATATTCAGTCCAAAATCAATAGAGCCACTCCCCTCACTGCCAATAACAGTCACGACAACATCATAATCACCTTGCGGTAGCCCCGCAAAATCTGCTTCATAAAACAAGCGGTTCACCGATTGCTCCGTCGTTGCGGAATTGCTAGCAATTAACTCATTGGTATCAAATGCATAAATTTCAACCTGAACCGTTGCATCCAAAACAGGAGCGCCCTCACCTAATGTACCAATGCCGACCGTAATATGAATATCATCTTTTGCCCGCACAGAAACAGGCGCAGACCAGACAGAAACTTGATAGACATCCGCAATCGGGGCATTCACAATTTGTAATGTACCACCCCCATGCGCCAGCACATCGCCTGCAAAAAGGAAAGTTATTGCGAATGTGGTTAATGCAAGAATAATCCGCTTATACATTATCTTCAGCCTCGGGCAATTGCTCTGACTTTTTCAGTGAGCGACGCACTAAAACAAAGTAAATGACGGCTAACATGATCGTAAAGCTGAACCACTGTAATGCGTAGCTTAAATGAGATCCCTCTGATATTTCCACATTCCGAGCGAGGTTTAAGGGCAAATCATCCAAATCATTTTCTGGTGGAGATTCAATGAGATACATCGGTAAAATTCCATAATCAAGCTGGTTTTGAATCGCTTCGATATCAACACGATACATCTCTGATTGGTGCGACGCAGACAATGGTTGCCCCTGATTGCGTGAGATTATTTGCGACTTGGCCAAGTAACCGTTTATCTGAACAGATTGTTCAAGATCGTATTGAGCAATTTTATTTTCATCGACATCACTTTGCGGCACCCAACCACGATCGACAATTACGGCCGTATCCAATCCATCAATCCACAACGGTGTAATCAAGTGCACACCAGCCCGCCCTTCCCAATTCTGCACCTTCAAAATGATCTGTTCATCCAAATCATACGTACCAGAGACCACAGCTAACCGATTTTCCAAGCTCTCTAAATCCCCGTCCAATCCATCTTCATTCAGATTGATCGGTTCAGCATCCAACGCGGCAATCAACTCAACATTGGCCGCCCGTCGTTGTTCCAGGCGATCCAACTGCCAAATGCCCAAGCGAATCATCAGCAACATTCCTAAAAAAACAACAATCGTCGGTCCAATCCATTTTCGGCTAAATAACGCCTTAACCGTTTTCATTTCCTTCTCCAATTACTCGCACAATTCAACGAATAATGGATAACGGATAATGAATAATTACCAATTATCCGTTATTCATTATCAATTATCCGTTCAGTTTTTATCTCAGTATCTTCGTGATTACTACTTTCCAGTAAAGGGGCATCATGCGCTCTCTGCTCCATATATTGCACCCGTGCCCGAATCGCTTTCTCTTTCTCTTTACCAAATAGGCGAAAAACCAAAATCAGCACCGCGATGATATACATCATGCTCCCTGGAATCCACATGATTAAGCCACCTAGTCGCTGGTCGGTGACCACGTCAATACCCCACAAACGCGGAACGGCCGTATAGTAAGAATAAAGTGCAGTCGTCGCAAACGCCAACACCACGCCCAACAACATATTTGGCGGAATCGCTCCAATCAACAACCCGATACGACCGCCATAAGCCAACTGCTTATGAATACGAGGCCCTGCCCCCGTCACATGCCACCAAAATAACATACTAGCCACAAAAAACATCAAATGCTCAAGATTATGCACAAACTCACTACGCAACGCCGCATCATAAAGTACGGGATCATGCCAGGCAAACAGAGAAACGACCCAAATCAGCCACACCACCCCTGTCGCCGTCACCAAACGAATCCCGTTACGTACAGACGACTCACGATGCAGCAAGTGGCTCAACCCACGGCCAACATAATGTCGCCAAGAATCAGGCAATCCCCACAAAATAAACGGCATTGGGTTGGCCAACAATAACAACGGTGGCGCAAACATAATCAACAGCAAATGCTGAATCATGTGGAACATAAAGAGTTGGCCGCTTAAAACATCAATCGGTGAGAGCAACGCCAAAGCAATAAAAAACAGACCCAAATAATAGGATGCCAAACGCCAACCGTTGGCCAAACGCCACTGGGTTCTTATCGCCTGTTGGTAACGTTTACCTGCGTTACGCGACCGCTTGCGTAAACGCCACCACCCCCTTGAATAAAGAATCCCGGCCAAAGCCAGGATTATAATTACATCCAGTCGCCAGTCCCATGAGAGCAAAACCGCTTTAAGGACGGGATCCATGATAGACTCACTTTAACAGATTTAGGACATTTGCTATATAAATCGTAATGCGTGATACGTGATGCGTAAGAATGTTCACGCATTACGTATCACGCATCAAAAAAATTCTAAACAATCCTAAAACAATTTACAAATTAATGTGCAACGTGTCCAATTAAGTACAATGCTGGGTAGAAGAATACCCAAATCACGTCAACGTAGTGCCAATAAAGCGCTGTGCCTTCGACACCCCAATTATCTGACTGGGAATACATGTTTTTACGGCCGTTATACCACGCCACCAACAACAAACCCACACCACTCAAAACATGGAGCGCGTGCATACCCGTCATGGCGTAAAAGATACCACCATAAACACCATCAGTCGGTTTCAAGTGACCAAACACTTCAATGCCGGCAATATCCAATTTCATGTTGAAGATATTCCATTCTAAAATGACAACACCAACAAAGAATACCAAACCACAGAACGCACCCATCAAATAATTGCGGGTAAACCGTTTCGCATCGCCGTGTTCAATTGCCGTCTCACCACGATACACAAAGAAACTACTCAGCAACAACACAGTCGTTGTGATCAGACCAATTTCTTGGCTTAACGGGGGGCGTGTATTTCCCCATAAATAAAAACGTGCAGACAACAACGCCCCAAACAAAAAGATTTCCGAAATAAAGAACATCCACAAACCAAGACGGTTTGCCTTTACTTGTCTTTCGGGCGACAACTCAACGCCATGCCCGTGTCCATGTTCATCATGATGCTCAGCTACAGCACTCATTAATGACTCTCCTCACGCCATAAGCGGTACACATGCATAAAAAAGTTCACAATCAAGACTGCCTTAATTAAGGCAACAATAAACAATGCCACTGCCGATGCATTTTCCTGAATACCAAGAAAATACTCTACAATTGTCAACACCAACAAGATGACAAAAATTATCCATCCATAACGCCAATCCTTTTTATAGGAAGGGCTCTCAATTTTCGTTTCTTCAGCTGAATGTTCAGCAGTTGAATCACTCACAATAATGCTCCTTCAAGCTGACGGTAAAATTCCATTCCCGTTTATTCGTCAGCATTAATCACCCGCAGCAGCCGGATGCATATTCACATACGCTGGCGTTGACTGGCCATAGTCATATGGCTCGCCAATCACTTCAAATTCAGCGTCATAATTCATTTCAGGGGTTGGATTCGGTGTTTGCCATTCTGGTGAACGTGACCCCCAGGGGTTCATCGCTGCCCGTTCTTGTTTACGTGCACTAGAAATAAGATTGTAAACAAAAATCAAAACAGACCAACCAATAATCAAGGCCGCCAACGTTACTAAAATTTGTTGCGTCTCAACACCTAATGCTGGATCATAATCAGCAATACGACGGCGCATCCCGTTAATCCCTGCACTCATTTGTGCAAAGCTCATCAACCAGAAGCCAGGAACCATCAACCAGAAATGTAATTTACCAAGCGTTTCATGGTACATGCGACCTGTTATTTTGGGATACCAGTAGTAGATAGCTGCCATATAAGCAAATACATAGCCACCAAACATCGTTGCATGGAAGTGACCAACAACCCAGTAGCTGTCATGTAAGTGCAAGTCCGAAGGAATCGTACCTAAAATCGGACCAGTGACACCACCAATCAAGAAAACAGAAATGGCCCCAAGCGTGAAAAGCATGGGTGTTTCAAAAGAAAGCTTGCCTTCCCACACGGTAGCTGCCCAGCTAAAGAATTTAACCCCTGTTGGAATTGCCACAAATAAGGTTGAAACCATGAACGGAATGCGCAAGGAATCTGCCATGCCAGAGACAAACATATGATGCGCCCATACAAGGAAACCCACTAGCGCAATCCCTAAACTTGATAAAGCAATCCATTTGTAGCCAAACAATGGCTTCCGCGAGAAAACGGGTAACAATTCTGAAATAACACCCAAACCAGGCAATACAAACACATACACAACTGGATGGGAGTAGAACCAGAAAATATGTTGGTACAAAATGGGATTACCACCATTCGCGGGGTCAAAGAATGTCATGCCAGCAGCTCGTTCAAAAATGGTCATTGTCAACGCAACACCCACTGTTTGTGTTGCTGTAAATTGGATGAGCGCTGCGGCAATCGCCGCCCAAACAAAAATGGGCATCCGGAAAAGGCTCATACCTGGAGCGCGCATGAAGGCAACAGTCACAATAACGTTAATCGCGCTAGCAATAGAGGAAAACCCGACCAAATAGAACCCTAATAAGAAAAGTTGTGTACCAATTGGACCTCGTAAACTGAGTGTTGAATAACCAACCCAGCCAGTGTCCCAACCACCAACAGCCATTGCCGCCAGTACGTAAACGATTGAAGGAAGACCAACCCAATAGCTAAATGCATTCAAGCGGGGGAAGGCCATGTCAGATGCCCCAATCATAAGCGGCACAAGGTAGTTGCTCATTGCCCCAACACCCAAGAGGATGCTCACAATCATGACAATACCATGGGCGCTAAACAAGGTGTTGTATTGATCATATTCAAGGAATTGCATACCGGGTTGGGCAAGCTCAAAACGGAAGATAAGTGCAAATAACCCGCCCACCAAAAAGACAAAGATGCTGGCAATCCCATACTGAATCCCAATCACTTTATGATTGACATCCACGTTCATGTAACGTGTCCACTCTGGACGAAATTGAGGTGGTCCATGAACCAATGGGGGGCGTTTGCCAAAACACCATTTGATCCAATCGGTGAGGACACCGGCAAACAAAAGAAAGCCGATGAGCCCTAAGATAGCCCCAAGAACAACGCCGGGATCTAAGACATAAGGTAACCCCATCGCGTTACGAACGGCCGTTACAAAATAGAAGCCAATCGCGTAAAAGAGGGCAAGCCCAATAAGTCCCTTCGTATAACTTGATATAAGTACGTATTTTAATACGGTCAATAAATTTTTCATGCTGGTCTCCGTACTGATGACCCTTCTCTAAAAATCAAGAGTCATGCGACAATGTTGTCGGGTCGCAATCACCTTTAATTGGCATTAACGTCTTCGTGTAATGTTGTCATGAAGGCAATGATATCTTCAAGGACATCAATTTCTACGCCTTCACTTGCAAGAACAGCCGCTTCTACTTGAGCAATACGATCTGCATAATCCTCAGGCATTAAATTATCACCATATCCCTCAACAATTTTAGCATCAGGATTTAAGATGGATTCAATAATGTAATCCTCATCAACAATAATTGTTGAACCATCGGCCATAGCTTCTTCACGACCAATAATATTTTGCCATGTTGGGCCAGTTCCAGCCGTCCCATCAGTTGTGTGACATGCGTTACAACCAAAACCATCTCCTGCAGCCCACCAGATTGCACCGCGTTCTTCAGGGGTTAGTTCACCAAAAAGCGGTTTCTCTTCCAACTCTTGCACAAATGCTTCCCAATCTGCTTGGCTCACAACGTTGACATTGGCAAGCATGACAGCATGTTGCAAACCACAAATTTCGGCACAGCGCAATTTATATTCGCCAATTTCGGTAGGGGTAAAGCGCAGTACTTTCATTGTGCCGGGAACAAGGTCTTGCTTTACCCGGAATTCAGGTACCCAAAAGTCGTGGAGAACATCTTCTGATTCCATTTCGAGCAAAATTGGTTGATTAACGGGGAGAACAAGGTCTACATTCCCTTTGTTTTCAATGTCTGGGTAGTTGAACGACCAAGACCATTGACGCCCTGTTACATGAACGGTCATTTCATTGGGTTCCTCGGCCAAGATTTCGCCAAGAACGGTAATGGCGTAGACACCAAAAATAATCACCACAATTGTTGGAACAATCGTCCACGCAATCTCTAAGATAGTATTCCCTTCGACATGTGTACCATATGTTTTGTCTGGATCTTCACCTTCTTTCAGGCGGAATATAAACCCTGAATAAAGGACAATGACCATAATGAGACTAAACAAGAAGGCCATCATTACAAAATGCAAGCTGATGAAACCATCAATCATGACCGCTTCTTCGCTAGCTATATCTGGTGTCTGGAAAATAAACTCAAAAACAAAGTACAGTGCACCCGTCGAAATTAGTACAAGGGCTACAACTGAAATGATGTGCTTAAATTTCTTCATCTCTTCTTCCTAAAATATCCGATCCGATGTCTAAGGTAGGTTAATGTAAATGGTGTAGCCAATACCTAAACCAAGAACGATAAGGCCGGTTAAAATAACAGCAATTGTGTCTCTGGGAATCCCTTGATTATCGGACTTTTCAACTTTTTCGATGCGCTGTGGCCCCATACGCCATGCGAGAATAATCGCAGTAATAAGGCACATCACTGAAATAATAGCCATTCCGGGAGTTGCCAGTTCATCACCAACAATTTCTACCCAGTGCGGCCAAAATGTGAGGCCAATAACCATACCAGTTAAAGCAACAAAAATCAGAATAATGATGCTTGTTGCCCACGCTGACCAACGGGGCATTTCGGGATTTTCAGGAGGTCCAGCAGCTTCACGTCCTGCACGCACTTCTTTGAAATACTCTTTTTCTTTGTTGTCGAGCGCAGTCACATGTTCTTTATATTCATCGCCATCTATGGTTTTGCCTCGTAATTTATCGAGCAATGTATAAATGAATGTAATGATTAACCCTGTTACAAAGATTGCCCCAAAAATGAAAGCGGTTAAACCAATAACAGCTTGCAACGGATCTAAAACAATTGTTTGTGGCTCAAGGTTTAACAATCCCAGTGGATCTGAGACAGCTGGGACTTCAATTACAATGGGGTGGGATTCAACAGGGACTTGCGTTGCGGTTGATCCACCAAACAGGTCTATATTTGCAGATATTGAAGGCCATACAGCAGCTCCAATCCCAAATACAACGAGCAAGCCAATTAAGGCGATCCAGTTTATCCAAGACTTTGCGTTACTCAAGAGAGCTTCTCCTGTTCTAACAGTTTAGGCGAACACATCATTTTGTGCTCGTCGGTTTGTTATGATTTCTTCTCGTTTCGGCAACAACATGAACAGTGGAACAATATTTGTTGTTCCATGTGCTTACAATGCAGGTTTGTTACCATTTTGTCTATACTTTTGAGTTGTCAAATTTTGATTGTGGATTTTAGCACAATCTATTTATGGGGCAATACACAATACGGCCGTTTCTATAAGATTTTCTTGGTTTGGCGCTTGTATCGGGGGTGTCTTGGGGGTTAAAACGGCCGTTTAAAGAAAGATCGTCGTTTTTCTGCTTGGCCTTCCTCTTCCCGGCTTTGAAAATCATCCTT
>JBNKHS010000088.1:0-12305 GCA_050290485.1 Promineifilaceae bacterium (SeqCode)
AAAAACTGATTGAACGCGCTGTAAAAGACAAAGAGTTTCGCAACTTAATATTGAAAGATCCCGAAAAAGCTGCAGAAGGTTACGACATTACCGCTGACGAACTGGAACTTCTCAAAAATATTGACGAAGAACAAATAGATACTTTCGCAGGTGGTCTTGGCGACCGCACCACAAAGGGAAGCTGGAATCCCGGCGCAGGATAATTAATTTCATTCAACACATCAAAAAAGCGGGCTGGTAGCCCGCTTTTTTTAGTTCTTTAATTCCTGCTGAAATCTTTCAATAAGTTCGTCAACTAATTCGTCGCCAATCTCCCCACCCTGCAATTCTTCCAAAATGCTTTGTAAGCAATATATTTTATCGCTTTGTCGTGCGCGCGATATTGCAGCTTGGCCACATTCAATGAACTTTTGTAACCGCACATTTTCATCTTTTTCAAATCGAGCAATTTCAAGTAATAGAAGAGGATAAAAATCAGGGTTGCCTTCTTGATCAACCTTCGTCAAACCAAGTTGGAACGCAGTCCAAGCTTCAGATACTCTTTCTAGTTGGACAAAGACTTGTCCTCTTAGATAAAAGAGAGCAGGATACCACCATGCAAAATTTCTTTCAGCAATCTCTATCTCTATTTGATCAAGCAAACTTAAAACATGATCAAATTTTTGTTGGTTAAAAGCAACCTGAGCATAGGCTAACTGCAAGCGAACTCGCTTTTCAGGGTAAGATTCCGGACGTAATTTAATAAGGGCTTCAGCCTTTGATAAATAATCTAATGCATCATCCCATTGTTTTTGCGGAATGTAATAATCATAAGCTTTTGAAATATAAACTTCAATCAAAGTTTGCTTATCATCCATAACCGATAACAAGCTAACGGCTTCCTGATAACTCAAGTTTGCTTTGTTATATTGGCCCAAGTAAGCCAAAATTTCAGCACGATTGCCCACAAACTTAGCTAAAAAGTTTCGGCTTGTTTCTCTAACTATATTTATAGAATCATCTATTGAAGCTAAGGCTTTATCTGCAAGCCCTAATTGAAATTGTACAAGAGCGACATTACTTAAGGAAGATGCTACATTTGCGGGGATACCAACATTCCTTGATAAAGCGATACTACGTTCCATCGCTTCTAACGCCCGATCAAGGTGTTTTTGCGAAAAATAAACGAAGGCAATCGTCTCTAATATCCGAGCTAATCTTTCATTATTTTGCTCACTTAAACACAACTCTTCGGCAATAAACAAATGCTCAAGCGCGTTGTCGTATTTGCCTTGAGAAGCGTAAGCCATGCCAGACCATTGATATGCTCTTGCCAATTCTGGTTGGCTAATTTGTGTCTTATCAGAGTTAATCAGCTTTGAGGTTAAGCGGATCGTGTCATCAAAATCTGCTTGGCGACATTTTAATTCAGCAAGCAAGTTAATCGCTTGGGCAAGCTTTTCTCGATCTTGATGATCATCCGCAATTTGAGATGCTTTTTCAGTGTCCACAATCGCGGTTGAAAAATCACCAATAAAACGGAGAGACTCAGCGCGGGCCAAATGGATTTTTACGGCCGTTTCCCAATGATCCTCTAAATCAAAATAGGATAAATGCCCTTCAGCAAGTGTATAAAGTTCAACCGCTTCCTGATTTGCAAAAACCGCCTTCGCCTCATCAGCTGCCAGCAATGCGTATTTCAGCCCATTTTCGTGATCTGCCGCACGTCCATAATGGTAAGCAATCAAAGCGTAATACGGTTTTAGATTGACCTTATAATAATCAACAAGCCAATTAGCCACTAAGGCATGCAAATTTTGGCGACGGATATACGGCATGCTTTCATATGCGACCTCATGCGTCATTGCATGGCGAAATAGGTAAATCCAATCTGGATCAGCTGTCACTAAACGAGTCATTTCCGCATTAGAAAGCTCTGATAACAAATCTCGCACCAAGGACTCCGTACTCTTACTCGAAATCGCACGTAATGGCTCAAGCTCAAATTGGCGGCCAATAACAGAAGCGACTTGCAGCAAATCGCGACCCGCTGGCGATAAACGGTCCAATCTTTCTAGTAACAAACCATGAATTGTATCTGGTACTTGCAATTGACTCAGCAGAATTTCATTGACCTGAACTTGTTCTGAGACCGTCAATACGCCAGAATCCACCATAACATTAACTGCTTCACCAAGGAATAGGGGATTAACAGGGCTATCACGGCCATCTCGGCCACGCATTCCTAAATGTTGTTCCACAGCCAAAGGCAATTCAGATGTACCCACAAGTTGTGCCAATAGTTCTCGCGCATAATTTGAAGTCAAATCACCCAGTTGAATTGGTGTAAAGGTTGGTTTGTCAAAGAGTTGCAATTTAAAATCATCAACGGGATGATGGGTCATTACAATACAAATCGATTCGTTTTCAATAAATGTGGCAATGTCATCGAGTAAAGAGAGACTAGCTTGATCGGCCCATTGCAAATCTTCGAACACAATAAGTAACGGCCGTTTCTGAGCAACCGCACGCAAACAGGCACGCACCAACGCAAAGAGTCGCGCTTGTCGTGCCTCAGGTGCCATTTCCACCAATAACTCTGTCTGAGGAATTGGGAGACCAAGCGCCTCGCGCCATAAACCAACATCATCCACATAGCCAGGAGCAAGTGCCTTTGTTTTTTCAATGACGGCCGTAACTTGCTCTTCAACATCCATACTGGGGCTTAACGCAAACATCTCACGCCAAACATCACGCCAAGGGGCATAAGGTGTTTCAGATAAATGTTGATAACATACACCCATCCAACCAATGCCACCCTGTTCTAGCCAACGGCGAACACCAATTGCCAATAAATGGGACTTGCCGACACCAGTTGGACCCGAAAGTGCCGCAAAGCCACCTTGATTCTTCTGCGCCTTTTCAAAAATAGATAAAAGTAATTGTTGTTCTTCTTCACGATTAACAATCGTATCCACCCAATTGGTCAGGTAAATCTCAATTTTCGTTGTTTGGGCTTCATTTACCACTTGATGCAAAATCATCGGGTCTTGAAACCCTTTCAATTTTCTGGGAGGGAGTGGAATTGTTTCAAAATTCCGACCAACACGAGTCACGGTAGCCCTATCTAATAACAACATTCCTGTTTCTGCATGTTGCATTAAACGAGCTGCCAAATTTACAATTGCGCCTTGTAATGTATATTCTTGTCTCGTCGCCGAACCTACAAGACCTGCAAAAACCTTGCCCACAGTTAACCCTAAACGTTGACTAGCAACAAAATCAGGCTGCTCAGCAATTAATGCTAAAGCGCACCGTACCGCTTGCTCTGGTGCATCGGGAGCAACGGGAGCACCAAAAATAATATGGAGTTGGTTCCCTTTGTCTCCCGTAAGCACACGGTTTAAACGAGCATTTTCATTGCTAAAGCGATGAATAACACTGACAACCCACATGTAATAATCTTGTAACTGCTGCCCCATATTCGCTGTTTCTATGGCCGATGTGTCGTCATCATCCCCAACAAAATCGACTTGGAGGAAAATGCTTGTTGCGGGACGATGCTCTGCCAAGCCAGCCAATCCCGCAGAAACAAAGCGGTGGATCAGGGCATCATGGATAAATGGTTTCAAGAGGGGAATAAGGGCAAGAACGGCCGTTTCAGAATAATCGGTCCAATTCAGCAATGGTACGGCTGATGGTCTTGCTACCGCTTGATTAAATAACACATAGTCCGCTGATGCCAACAACCCTGCTTTTTCTAAGATGGTTCGGCTGGCAATGATTTGTCCTGAACTGGCCTCTTTTTCTGCATTGGTCGCATCATCGACACCTGCACCCGTGAGCACAAACTCCATACTGCCGTTGGGATCACCTACGATTAAAGATTGACAACGGCCGTATCCTAAGCCCAACTTTACCGTCAACTCAAAGATAGGGTTTTTGTTAGCGGGACGATTGGTCACAGCACGCCCTAAACTGGCTGACATTAACTTTTGAATCTCTTGGGCACACGCCAAGGCGCGTTGTGCGGCCAAACCGTCCTCATCAGGAAAATAGACAGACATGGCGTCACCGTAATAGTGGCTAATTGCTCCCCCTAAGTCGTGAATCACCTCAACCATCGCTGTAAAGGTGATCTCTAAAACTCGGGTTAGCTCTTCTGCGCCCCGTGACCCATCGGTGGCGAGTTCTTCCGACATTGCCGTAAAACCGGAAACATCGGCAAACAATGTGGCCGCATCAATACCTCGGGGAACACCCGGAGGGGGCAATCCCCCTTCCTCCAAAATTTGACGGACAAAAGTGACCGGTAGGTAGGATGCTAAGTGTCTGGCCAGTTCAAGGTTTTGTGAATTTTGATTATCTTCTGCCATTACATCTCAGAGGTTTTTTAAACTTATTCATTGTCATCGTAATCATCATACTCTGGAAAGTAGTGATCATTCAATGCCCAAATAAGCTTATCTGCTTGTTCGCGGGTTAGATCTTGGCCAAAAAAGATATTTCGCTGTCCATAATCGAACATTGGTGTGTTATATTTCTGACTATACGTAAACGGCCGTACCTGACTCCAATCATAGGCATCCGTTACGCCCAAAACAGAAAGCGGGCGACGAATAATAAGCAGCTTTTTATCAATAAACATGATTTCACGATTCGCTGCAAAGAATTGCCACTGCTTCCAAACAAACTTGGATAAACGGTAGAGTGCAAACATAAACAGGATGGCTAAAAAGGTGAACCCCCATGCATACCGCTCACCAGAAAATGCAATTTGCATCGTAAAACGAATTCCGCCAACAAAAAGTGCAATACAAGCGATCAGCATGACCGTGTACAACAAAAACAAAAGCCATTTACGTTTAACAGGTAAAATAATTTTTAAGCGATCTTCTCGACTTGTATCAAAAGTAATTCCATCAATCTTTGGTAACATAAGCTAATTTTATATCGTTGGGTAGGTTTCGTCATATGAGAAGTTAGGGCGTTCTTTTTCCCACACTGACTACAAAACCAACAATCAACAAAACAACACCAACGATCATCATCAAGCCAGCTTGCCAGAAGACACGTGTTAACCAAATTTCGGTCGCCGATTGAATTGTGCCACGGATAAGGTCATCTAAGGGTAAAGTCCAAGCTTGAATTTCGGGGGAGGTTACGGCCGTTTCTACCATCGGTGCCAGCAAAAAAGGCAGCAATAACACCAAACCAATCGCAAACAAACCTGCCAACGCCAACGGCCATCCTAACCATAAAGCAAACGAGCGTACAGAACGTGCAGTTAACAGGAGTAGCAACAATAAACATCCCAAGGGCAAAAGCCACAACATCCACGCAAACGATTTTGCCGTTTGATACAGTTGATAGGTTCGCTGCAGTTGTGCTTGTTGTTCTGGTGTTACCTGATTGGCAGAATTAGTAAGCAAATTCACTTGAAAGCGACCTGCTTGCGCTAAAAGTTCAGGGTTCTGATCAATGGTTTGCATAACGGCCGTATGCATATTTTGCGCAAACGCTTGCCGATTCACCTCTTGGGGCAAACAACGGGGCACTTCAACCGTGTTTGACAAGACTCCCCAAATGAGTTCCGAGGTTGTTTGCGTACAGGTCGGAAAGTTATCGAGTAAGACTGTCACTAATTGCAACCCAGCTTCCCCACGTAGTTGTGCCAAAAAAGGAGCAATATCGAGGACAACAACAGCCGCCCCCACATCGCCCGAATCCAAAAAATCATACAAAGCATCCACAATTGCACCCGTTTGCTCATCTACCCACGTGGGAGGCAGCAGCAGCCCAACCGCTTCTTGAATCGCGGTTTCATCAACATCAATGTCCGGTAAGCCAAACTGTGCCGCTTGTTGCTGAATGGCATTAGCGGCAAAAGCAGGCACGTTTTCTAACACCCATTCATCTGCACCAGACACAATCTCTTTCATGGTTTCACGGTTGGTTAGAATGCCTGACAACGAAACGATGAATAAAGCAAATACGGCCGTTCCTATAAACAAACAGCCCAACAACAATGCCAAAACCCTACGCAGAAAATCCATTAATCCGCCTTCGTTACCTTCAAATTCGTTAATAAAATCACTACCAGCAAAAACAGAAAAAGCAAACCTATTGTTCTGGACAATAATTGCTCAAAGTTCCCATCAACAAAAACCGTCATCCCAGCAAAAAGCAAAGCCATAATAGCCAATAAAGGCAGCAACGTGAATGTCTCATCATACCATTTCCTCTTATTGCTCATCCGATACTTACGCAAATAGCTCGCCACCTTCCCACGAGTACACTTCCACCAATAATTAAAAGCGGCGTCAACAACAATAATCCCAAACTGAATATCTGCATCCCATCCTGAAACGGTATCTTAAGCTGGGCTACCGTCGGATCTTCTTCCAAATAGATTAACAAGACGACATCATCAACTGCAGAGCGCGTGTAATAATCAAAACTGACTTCTTCACGATGCATAAAGCTGCGCTCATCAACAACAAATTGATACGTGATCCAATAATTTGGATAACGTGGTGCTTGATCTTTATATTTTTCAAGAATAACACCTTCTGTCTCCACCCCAGCTTTATTGGGTTGCACATTTGATGAAAGCTCGCGGACAGCACCATAAATCAGCAAGCTAAAAAATAGGATACTGATCAAACTTGTTAAAATAAAATGCCTTTGTCAGTTTTCATATATATCAACCAATAGCTAATTTTCCAAAACAATGCAAACTTTAGTAGAGAACAAAAAGTTTTGCAATCCATCTGTCACAAAATTCCCCGACATACGTCATCACCCCCTCGTTTTTACTTGCGATACAAAGCCATTACCAACAAAATACACAAATAATTGACTCAATTTGTAGATTCTTTTTGGAGGGCATGATGAATAAATGGAACAAACAGAAACGATTAGAGAAAACGATAGCAGGAGAAAAGCCAGATCGAGTCCCTGTCGCCTTGTGGCGGCATTGGCCAGGAGATGATCAAGATGCAGAGGCTTTAGCCCGCGCCCACCTAAAATGGCAAGCAGATTATGATTGGGATTTGCTCAAAGTGGGGCCAGCCAGTAGCTATTCTGTAGTCGATTGGGGCGTGCGGGACAAATGGGTTGGGCATATTGAAGGCACACGAGAATACACAAATCGTCCCATCCAGTCTGCCGCAGATTGGCAAGATCTTGCCTCTCTCAATCCACATGAAGGGATGTTAGGCGTCCAGTTGGATTGTTTGCGCCAAGTTTGCACGGCCGTTTCTGCAGAAGTGCCTGTTGTAGCTACCATCTTTTCCCCATTGTCTCAAGCCAAGCATTTGGCGGGCAACGACCAGATGCTAACCCACATGCGTCAACATCCCGAAGTGTTCGCCAAGGGGATGGAAACCATTACCCAAAGCACCATTGCCTTTATCCACGCAGCCATCGAGTTAGGAGTCAGCGGCATTTATTACGCCGTACAGCACGCACGCTATCCCTTGTTGGCCGAAACTGAATTTGAACAATACGGCCGTTTCTATGACCTACAAGTTTTAGAAGCTGCCCAATCACTTTGGCTCAACATCCTGCACATTCACAGCAACGACATCATGTTCGATCTTGTTGCTGATTATCCGGTACAAATTGTCAATTGGCATGATCGGGAAACGGGATTGTCACTTAAAGAAGGATTACAATGGATTCGTGGCGCGGCCAGCGGAGGCGTTGATCATTGGACACTACACCAAGAATCGCCACAAGAACTCGTTGCGGAAGCAAAAGATGCCATTACGCAAACAAACGGTCAACGGCTGCTTTTAGGCACAGGCTGTGTCGCCATGACAACCACGCCCTTACGCAATATTCGCGCCTTACGTGAATTGGTTGAAGCAAAAGAAGATTGACAAATTTTCATCCTTCACCCTTCTTGCAACTCTGGTTGCAACTCACGCAAGACATCTTCATCCGTTTCTTGCGCGATAGCTTCATCAATCGCTGATTGTGCAGCCGGGGTGTTGATTCGATGCAAAGCCCACGCGGCATGACCACGAATAATCGGCGAGGGATCGGAAAGGAGTGGAATCAAATAGGGAACGGCCGTTTCACTCCCCCAATTGCCCACAGCCACACACACATTACGCATCAATTTTTGTCGCTTGATGCGCTTGATTGGACTATGCGCAAAGCGCTGCTTAAAGCCTTCATCATCCAACTGCAATAAATCCAACAAAGATGGGGTCGTCTCTTCCCACACAGATTCAGGAATCTTCAATCTCCAATCTCTGATTTCCCCAAGCGGAAAAAAACCATCCTCATCTGCTACCTGTGCAAACCGATTGAAGGGACAAACCTGCTGACAAATATCGCAGCCATAAATCCAATTCCCCATTAACGGCCGTAATTCGCGTGGAATCCAATCCTTCAACTCAATCGTCAAATAAGAGATACACCGCCGCGCATCGAGCACATACGGTTCTGGAAACGCGTTTGTTGGACAAGCATCCAAACAACGATGGCACGTCCCACAACTTGGCAAACTGCGATCTTCAATCTCTAATCCCCAATCTCCGATCGTCACTGTCGTCAAAATCTCCCCCAAAAAGAAATACGAGCCCCCTTGCGGATGAATTAACATCGTATTTTTGCCCACAAAGCCCAACCCAGCCGATTCAGCATGATCTCGCTCTAAAATTGCACCCGTATCCACATAGACGCGACTTATTGCGCCAACTTCTTCCGCCAACCAATCGGCCAACTGCTGCAATCGGGGAGTCATGATGTCGTGGTAATCTAAATTCCAGGCATAGTTAGAGATGCGCCCGCGACTGGGGTCGTTGGCAATATGCGCGGGTAGCTGCAGCGTGCGGTAATCCATCCCTGCACAAATGATTGTTTGCACACCAGGCAAAATAACATGCAAATCTTGACGACGAATGATACGATCTGGGCGGGCCATGTATCCCATACGGCCGTACATTTCTTCCTCGACCCAACGCAGATAAGCATTGAGTCGTTTAGCAGGGTTTGCAGAAACAAATCCAATTTGGGTGAAGCCGAGTTGTTCTGCTTTTTGTTGGATTACGGCCGTTAAATTTTGCATAGGCGCAATTGTGGAAGGGGAAGATGAAAAAGTCAATTGAATTCCTTAAGCTTGTTTGTAGTGGTTTGTGAATCTTGTTACAATTTAGAGCACTTGTAAATGGTCTGACTTGGTTGCAAATCAAGTCAATTTCCCGATTCGGAGACAACATGGCTTTAGGTAAAACAACCGATCCAACAACAATAAATCCTGTTAAAGTTAGCGCACCAACAAAACAACAATCTGGTTGGCGCAAAACGATGCAAACAATGGTGGTTCTCTTTAAACTGCGTATTGTTTTTTTGTTGTTAATGGCCGCAACTGGCGGTGCATTCCTCGCCGCTGGTGGCTGGCCTGGTTTCGCTGCGTTAGGCTTAGTTTGGGGATTTGGTGGCATGGCTGCGGCTGGTGCTTCTGCTCTGAATCAATATTGGGAACGAAATACCGATGGAGCTATGGGCCGTACCGAAAAACGGCCGCTTGTCACTGGCGAGATTGAAGATCCACGCTGGGTACCAGTTGTTGCCTCCCTATTAATTATTGTGCCTGTGAGCATCACCTTTACATTTAATCGTCCACTTTCCTTCTTTTTGGCACTTGGTGCATTTATCTATGTCGGCATCTATACCATTTGGCTCAAACCACGCACATTGCTCAACATTGTTATTGGGGGTGCAGCAGGTAGTGCTGCCGTTTTAACCGGTAGTGCCGCTGTGGGTAACTGGAGTGATCCTGGTGCATTAATTTTGAGTCTCATCCTCTTTTTATGGACACCATTCCATTTTTGGAGCCTGGCTCTCCTTTACCGTGATGATTATGCCAAAAGTGACGTCCCTATGTTGCCTGTGCATACGACGCCCAAACAAGCCGCGTGGTGGGTCATGTCGCATACATTGCCTACGGCCGTTTTTGGCGTTATGATGACCTTTTTACCAACTTTAGGTATTGTCTATTTAATTCCGGTTGCTATTGTCTCTGCAGATCTCTTTTGGAAAAATGTCAAACTAATTCAAGACCCATCACCCAAACATGCCAAGGCTGTTTTCATGGCTTCCAACATCTACCTGCTTGTATTGTTGCTCGCAATTTGTATTGGCACAGTCACACGTGCTTGGTTTGCATAATGAAGGGTTTGGGAATTAGAGATTTTTCCTCATCTCCACTTTTCCTCTACACCTCATCATAACCCAACGATGAAATATCCAACGCTCACTTTTTACACAAGTTCAACTTGTGGCCTGTGCAAGGAAGTTAAATTGGAACTACAACGTCTCCATTTAAGGTACCCGCACCGGTTACAAAAGATCGACATTGAAGCTGATCGCGCCTTATTCGCGCAATATTTTGACAAGATTCCAGTTGTCCAAGCTGGAGATGAAGAAATAAGTGCCCCAATTACGGCCGTTCAGCTGGAAAACCTTCTAAAGAAAGCAACAAACTCATCTAATCGCATTTAATCGATTTGGCTCAATCCATGTACGATCATACGCAGTCCCGCGCTAATACGTTCCAGCGAAAAGCCGCGTACTGAGCGTTGAAAGCGGAAAATATCTACCTTAAGCGGGGCCAATAGCGCATCGGCAGCATAATCTATATCAACTGCCGCCGAAAGCTCACCTTCAGCTACGGCCGTTTTGAGCAAACCAGTAATCGTCATATGCTGCCAAAAATGAGGCAGTTGGATGCGGGCATCTTCACTTGTTGGTATTAGCCCCTCTCGTTGCACAACACAGAGCAACGGAGAATGTGTTTCCGTAAAGTAAACAAGGGCATCGATAAATTGATCGAGCTGCTCTAATTTAGGTGTGCCATCTGCAGAAAGTTGCTGCATGCGTGACAACATGCCATCCTGAAAGTCACGCATCTGCGTATCTAACAGAGCCAGGCATAACTCTCCCTTATTCGCAAAACGCCGGTAAAGCGTTCCCTTCCCAACATTTGCCGCTTTGGCAATATCTGCCATATTGACATCGTTGACACCATGTTCTGCAAATAGAGATACGGCCGTTTCTAAAATTTTGGCACGATTCTCCACCGCGTCACGTCGCTCTGACCGACTATCGGCATCCACAATAGTTAATGAAATTGAGTTCTCTTTATTTTCAACCATGATAATGTTTTGACCTGTCCCAAAGTACAGTATTTTACCAAATTTTAAAAACTCTATTGACAAGCGGACTCGAGTCCGATATTATTCTAGCAGAAATACGGACTAAAGTCCACTTAAATATTGAAAAGAATTTTAGTTACAAGGAAATTAATAATGTCTTGGCAAATTGATTCAGCACATTCAGAAATTAACTTCAGCGTTCGACACATGATGATTTCAAAAGTACGTGGCCAATTCGAAGCTTTCAGCGGTTCCGTCAACTTCGACGAAAACGCGCCTGAGAATACAACTGTAGATATTGAAATTGACATCAACAGTATCAATACAAAAGAAGGGGAACGAGATGGTCATCTCAAATCACCTGATTTCTTTGATGCAGCTAACTACCCCGTTGCCACCTTCAAAAGCACAAAAGTAGTTAAGGAAGACGATGACGAAGGAAAATTGTATGGTGAATTAACCGTTCGCGGCGTAACCAAAGAAGTGGTATTGGATGTTGAATATGCAGGCGTTGCCAAAAGCCCTTGGGGCACAACAAGCGCAGGTTTTTCAGCCACAACCACCCTCAATCGCAAAGATTTTGGTTTGAACTGGAATCAAGCCTTAGAAACAGGCGGGGTTCTTGTTGGTGAAAAAATCAAATTAGAAATTGAATTAGAGCTCGTTAAACAAGAAGAAGCTGTCCCAGCATAACCATCCGTAGGGGCAACCCGATGGGTTGCCCTCTACAAACAATCAACAAAAGGAAGAGAAAAAATGAATATTGCGTTGTGGATATTGCAAATTTTACTTGCAGTCGTCTTTGTTATGGCTGGTGCTATGAAATTGATGCAATCAAAAGAACAGATTGCAGAGAAAATGGCGTGGGCCAATGATTTTGCACCGGGGCAAATCAAACTGATTGGTTTGGTTGAACTTTTAGGAGCTCTAGGCTTGGTTTTGCCTGGGTTGACAGGCATTTTACCCATACTAACGCCTTTAGCCGCCGCAGGCTTAGCCTTAACGATGGTTGGCGCAGCGGTTGTCCACTTGCGACGTGGTGAAGGGCCAATGGCAGTTCCGAGTATTGTGTTGTTACTTTTATCATTATTCGTAGCTTACGGCCGTTTTGTACTCGTGCCCTTGTCGTAATCGATCAACAACATAAACAACCTC
>JBNKHS010000089.1:0-12293 GCA_050290485.1 Promineifilaceae bacterium (SeqCode)
CAAATAAACCTTGTTCTTCGTCTACCTTATCTTTTGTCACCAAATGAAGTTCGATGTTTACGGCCGTTCCATCTTCTAACTGTAACGTTTCATCACGAAGCGCACGAAATGCGGCCAGTAAATCCAACCCACCTTTCCGCTCCAAATTACCACCGACAAATAGAATTTTTACCGGTCCACTTTCAATCTTTCTTGGAGACGGCCGTTGCCAATCTGCACTATTTACACCAGGGGGAATAACCGCCACCTTTTCCGCAGGAACGCCATATTCCGCTAACCCTTCTTTAGCCCATTCTGACCAGGCAACAAGATGTTTGGCTTTTTGAAAACAGTTGCGCGTGAGGGTAAATTTAGCTTTTTCGAGCATGTCTGGCCCGGCGGCGTGATTGTAAAATTCGCCCAGAGAATCGTACTGTAACGGCGTCGCATCAAGGGAAACGACGGAGGGGATTTTGCTAAGCCAGTTTTGGGAGAGTACGGCCGTAACCTGCGTATGAAAAAACAAGACATCCAGGTCAGTCTGTCGCTGAATTTGGGCAACAGACCGCCGCGCCCGCCAACCCGCACGCACGGTCCAATTGCTTTTATAAACGGGAATTTTACTGGCCAATCCTTCTGTCTCAAAAGCAGGAAAGCTCCAATATGCTTCGACCGATGGGTCTTTGGGGACATTAACCTGCAAATTTTTGCCGTGAGTGATATGACCTAATGCTTGCTCAATAACAAATCCGATACGAATCATTAAAAAAGTTCCTTTGTCTACAACTTGGCTAAATCTTTAGCCTGAGCATCGTAAACAAAGGAACTTAATGTCTACCTTACCAGAGAAATACGCTGGTTTTACTGCTTATCCAGGATTAAGCACAAGCAGGTTGATGGAATAAGCAGGAATGGTGATGTAGGATGGTGTCTCTGTTGAGATGGGTTGGGGTGTTGCCGTAATCGCCTCAAGATCGTCCGATGTATATTGATAGAGCGTCGCTTCAGAGGTTAATGGATATTCATCTATTTGCAAGGAAATCGTCACTTCTTGCTCTGGTTGTTTGTTGATCATCATGATCGTGAGTTGACCTGTTTCGCTATTGACTGCGGCAAACACACTGACGAGATCATCGTCTTCTGATTCTGCACGGACGGAGGTGTCTCCGAAACGGCCGTATTCGCCATCATAATTACGATACATGCGGAACGCATAATACAGGGGAGCAGTTGCTTCTTCAGGTGGTTCCCAGAACGTGGCAAAATCCAGCCCTTCGCGACCAAAGATACCCAGGGCATCTGCCTGTGTCAAAGCCCCATTGATATCTTCCACGCCACCAAAATTGTATTCGCTGACGGCCGTTTTGGTTCCCGGATAGAAATTATCTACCCAGCGCCGCATTAAAGGAATCAATTCAACAGACTGCTCAATCCAACTTTCGTCAACATAATTGGGATCCCATAATGAACGTGTCGAACGTAGACGCAAGGCTTGTGTTTCGGCATCACCCGCAGGACTTAAGGCCACATCTGGCGCTGCAGGATAGTAATGCAAGTCCAGATAATCAAGCAAGCGAACCCCATCTATCAATTCTTGTGCTTGCAATTCTTTTAGATACCAGATGACAAGCGGTAAATCTTCATGGGCCAGACGATCCGGTGGCTCGTTCCAAAATTCTTCGCCAGAGGCCACATCTTGCGCGGAATAGGAGTAAGCTGTCCAACCCCATAAAACCGGACCAAAAACTTGCGCTTCGGGATCGGCCGTTTTGATAGCAGAAGCATACCGGACAGTGCGGTCCAACAAATCATCATAACCCAATGGATCGGGGAACACATCACGGTGTGTTTCATGCCAAAGCATCGGTTCATTGTCCAAACTGTAATAAGCCACCCCACTATCACCGGCAGAGCCAAATTGCGATTGCAAATGAGCTACCCAATCTTGCACAAACTGCTCATCAATGACCACACTGGTGTCCGCAGGATCGTTGCCGACAATTGGTGTTTCACCATCAGGCAGCAAACCATTACCACAATCTTCAACAAATGGATCAGTATCAGCCTGTTCACCATACTTGGCCACACTAAACCCGCAAGCAATCTCTCTATCTTTTGCTGTCCAGCCAATCATGGGGATCGTTAACAATGTTTCTGTACCGGTTTCGTTGTTCTGCGAAATAAATTTATCCGCTGTGGAACCAACGGGTAATGATTCCGGATTTTCATTTTCAAATGGAATGTTTTCAAAATACCAATCAGCGGCACGATTGGTTGTGTCATTTTGCCAGTTGTATCTTGTCGTCGCATTGCCTCCCCACCGATTGACAGGAAGTTGCAATTCGGTCGCAATTTCCGCAGAGGCACTATTGATTCCGTAAATGTTAGGGTCTATTGAATGGCTAATTTCAGCGGGGTTCACGTAAATTGCAAAGGCATTTTCAGGGATGGCTTCTGGGTCTATCTCTTCCCCAAATTCATCAAACGCAGGATCGGGTGTTGGGGTTGGCGGCACGGCAGATGCTGTGGCAATTTGGGCAGCGGTGAATGTCGCTGTTGGTTCGGGTGTTAAAGTTGGTGTTGCTTGCACAAAAATTGCGGCCACGGTTGGTGGTTCAACCGTGACTAAAGGGATAACTTCCTCTGATCCAGTACAGCCAACAATGAATAATGTTATGAATATAATTAGCCAGTAAATATGACGTGTGCTCATTCTCCACCACTATCCTTTAGCAGCAATATTTCTACGTCGTCAATATAATACGGCCGTTGAAAGTCTGCATCATTTTTAATGTAAAATCCGGTTACATATTCATAATCGGGATCATATAACAGGTCATCTAACCATAGTTCAATATTTACCCACGTCTTAGGCGGAATATCGTTGGAAACATTTAAATACCGGAGCTCTGTTTCAGAAAACACAAACCGATCACTATTGATTGCAGTGGCAACTGAGTCATCATTTTCTACCCAATAGGGGTAATCGTTGCTCCCTTGCATCGTTATAGCCAGGTCATCCAGAGCAACATAATCATCGTACGTAAATAACCAAAAGCGAATGCCTAACACATCTTCACGAAAATAGCTTTTTCTAGCCGTATCACGCACAGAGAACAGAATAGCTCCAAATTCGTTTATGGGAATTATTTTTATGGCATTTTCGCCAACAATGGCGTATTCGGTATTTCCCAATCCAATGTCTGTTGCCCAGCTTTGTTCAACACTCCAATTTGGAGCGAGTCGATCTCCGTAGATTGTTTCTGCCTGGGTATTACTCAACAAGGGTGCTTCTTCGACAACTATAATGGTATCGTCTGTTTGGTTCAAAGCTTTTGTTGGTAAGAAGGTGTACTCTTCAGGAGTTGGCATTGGGGTGGTTTCGGTCTGTGCTGAACTTGTCGGTGGTATTGTTGGGTTTGGGGTTAAAGTTGGCTGTTCTTGATAAAGAGGATTCACTGTTGGGACAACGTTGGTCGAGTTTTCTGATTCTGGAGAAGAAGCCGTACAGGCCGTAATAAATATCAGGGTAACGAGGAATAAGTTCCAGATTTGTATATTTTTTAAAATCATTTCTTATGGTTTTGGGAGACCTCTTTAATGATTGTGATTATTTGATTGGCATTCTTCCGAGCATCAAAATTATTTTCTACGTGCTGCCGTGCATTATAGCCTAATTGATGTCGCAGTTCGCTATTTTGGCTTAATTGGGTCAAATAATCCGTTAAACTATCCAGGTCATCCACATCAATGATGTATCCGGTTTTTTGATGTTTGACGACATCTGTTAACCCACCAACGGCCGTTCCAATAACCGGCAATCCCATCGCACTCGCTTCAACCGCAGCAATGCCGAACGCTTCGGCTCTCGTGGGCAGCACAAATACATCGCAGGATTGGCTTAAGGCAATCAATTCGGGTGAATTTGCACTCATGTTGTTGTAAACATGGACGTGTTCGCTGGTCTCAATTGTTGAACGCGTAACCAAAATCAGTTCGGCACTGCCTGGGGGCAAGGCATTGAAAGCCCGCAGCAACAACTCGCCACCCTTGCGATAAAAATCACCGCCGATGAACAGGATACGCATGGGTTTTTCGGCCGTTTCTTGTTTCTCTGCCGGTTTCCAGACTGCCGTATCCACGCCGGGAGGAATGATGGTTATCTGCTCGGGTGCAACGTGATAATCCTCAATCAAAGATTTTCCCGTCCAGGAAGACCAGGGAATGATATGTGCAGCATTCTTGAATAATTTGAGGTTAACATTGTGTTTGTATCGGCTGAGGATCGGGTTGCTGTCCGGTTGATGCCCGTAATACTCACCCATGTCGTCATACTGGATGGGTGTGATGTCGGTACAAAGAATATACGGCCGTTTACCAATCTTGCCACCAGCTAAAGCCCCAAGAGCCTGTGTGTTAAAAAAGAAAACGTCGGCAGGCCGTTGCGTAATCGCATCTCGCACTTGCGAACGACCGACCAAAGGACCACGAATGCCATTGGGAACCAATGGTAGACGCTCCCACACATTATCCGGATTTTTATAGGTTACTTCTGCCCAGGCTGTTTCCAGGTCTGGTTTTCGCTCAATGAAGCGCCGGAGATTTTTATAAAAGGTTTGATGCCCAACCTGTTGTTCCATGATAAATGTTGTTGAAGTCATAATTTGTCACGTTAACCTGCGGGGTATTACAACAATCAATCGTGGGTGACTAGTACTGAAGCAAACTTCTTTTGACGGATGATCACTGTGCAAGTTTGCTTCAGTTTAAGTGTTTCGCCACAAACCATCTATCCAACAAAACTTGTTTGGCGAAACGCTAGCACCACTTATCAATCAACAATAAAAACTCTTTAGAAGGCCGACCACGCCGTTTTGGCGGTTGCAAGGATGTGAGGACAAAGCGTACGTTAACAATTCATCGACTGTACAAATATGGTTGGTCAAGCCAGCGGCGAGTGCAGGCATGTAAAGACACCCATAATCCATTAAAGTGACACGAACATCACCGTTTGCGGGTCGGTGCGTAAACGATAAAAGATGGTCCCATTCGTGAGCATAAACGTTTGACCACAATCGCCACAACGACAACGCTTTTCTTTTTGGATGTTGCCCTTACTCCTTTTGCCCTCCAGCCGGGCAGTCGATATTGGGGCAGAATAGTTATTCCGGGTTTAGTGTGCCTCCTACTGAATTGTATTGCCAAACTTACCAGTATGCACTTTGAACCCGTTTTGCCAAATCTGCCGTTTTCAATGTTCAACAACGTTTTACTGCGATGATACCACCTGCGGCAACAGCCTGATAAAATTGCTTCCGTCCACCAAGCTGCTCGGCAAGCCCTTCATAATAACCCAAATTAAACATGCTACTGTAAGCCATGCGTGATAATTTTTTCAATTTCAAACTGTGCGCGACCTGCCCAACCGTTTGGGCGACAATGAGTATTGTTTTATTAACAATTGGTCGATCCAGGCCCAATTTACATAACAAGTGAATTAGTGCATTGCGAGTATGATATTCGTGCAAGATTTTTCGCAGCAGCCAGGTTTGTTGTTTTTCTTTGGTAAAGATGACATCGTTACGGCCGTATGCATAAGCAATGTTCAACCAGGATTCAAAACTCCTGTCTGCGTAATGATAACCAACGGCAGATGGTTCAAATACAAACTTCGCACCTAAATCTGCCAGACGATAAGCCAGTTCAACATCTTCCGCACGGCGAAACTCGGGATCAAATCCGCCACTTTCTTCAAATTTCACTTTAGGCAACGATGCGTTGCCTGTATAAAATTGACGAGCGGTCGGCTCCCATTCTCCGGCTTCCATCGCGTTATACTGCTTGGTCAACATCAATTGCTCCCATTCTACCCACGGCTTCATTTTATAATCATCCGGGTTGAGCATAGGGCCGATAACGACTAAATCTTCACCTGCCTGATGGGCTTTTATATGTTCTGCCACCAGGTTTCCCGCAGGAACAACATCATCATCCAGAAAAAGCAATAGACGGCCGTTTGCCGCTTTTACGCCGGTGTTTCGGGTAGTAGCCACGCCCTGATTCTCTTGCTGCAAGCATGTTAAATTTAACGGGGTTTGTAATGAATCGAGATACTCATGTGTGCCATCGGACGAGCCATCAGAAACAACGATCACCTCAAACTCATTTAGAGGAACAGTTTGTTCCTCCAATTTCTGTATCACTTTCCGTAAACACCACAAGCGATTATAAGTTGGAATAATTACGCTAACCATAATACAACAAATACCAAACCTTTCATTTGTGTCTTGGGCACTTAATTTTCAAAGGGTAACGGCCGTAATTTAGCGGCGGGTTTCTTGTTCAGCAGCCAGGGCCAACGTTTTTGTTCAACCGGATAATCCTTCATGGCCAAATGTTCTGCAACCCCAATCACGCCCATCATCATGCCCGCATAAAGCATACTCGACATATCCCAACTAATATCCACATAAGCAAATGTAAAATGCATAATTATGAGTAATGTCGCCGTCGTTACCATTGCTTTCATTTCTTTATTTTCCAACCGCCAAAGGGCGCGTACCCCCATCGAAATTGAAGATGCAATTAAAAACAGCATTGTGACAAATCCGCCCACACCCATTTTAAGCCAAATCCACATAATGGAATTGTGTGGGAAATACTCCCACCATTCAAAAAAGCTAATATCTGGCATCGGATACACCACATAAAACTTTTGCCCAAAACCAACACCAAAAAGAGGTGAGGCATGAATGGTAAATGCAATATTCAAGTTCTCTATAATCCGGTAGGCATTGGAACTTTGATCTGCTGCATTCGATTGATCTTCGGCAACAACAGACTTGATTGCTTGCGCAGGTAAGCCCAAAGCTCCGCTGCTATTCCAAAAAGCGGCAGTATAAACAAGAGCAACAACGCCAATAATGGGCACAACTCCCCAAAAAACCATTTTATTCTCCCGATACAAAATAAACGCCATCAGGAAAAGGACAATGAACAATGTTAAAAAGGCTGACCGTCTTTGCGAAGCGATATAAGTAATTAAAACAAATGGTACAAATATCGGTAACAGCAAACGTTTCGTCCAGGAAGTCATAAACAACCATGCAGATGCAGAAAAAACGAAGAATGAATTCATCGTTATTGAAGCAGCATGTTCAGTCAATTCTTGTACTGTACCTAAGTCCCCTTTCAGTTCGACTAAAACAACATAGGTTCCATAAATGCCTTCAATACCTATCGCTAACATGGCTGCCCAAAATAAATTTACAAGTTGTTTAGGCGTCTCAATCAGGTTTGTTACCAGAATGATCATCAAGGGAATATAAAAAATAGGTCGAGACTCCCACAAAGCAATTGTAAAATTGCCTCCCTTCGCAAGACCATAAGCAAGTCCTGAAATAAGAAAACAGGAGAAGAGCAAAGCAGGCCAAAGGATAGGGCTTGCAAAAAATGTTATTTTTCGCTGCATCGCGCCCCGACCAAGCCATGACATAAAAGTTAACGCAAAACTGACTTCTAAAGGGGTCAAAATAACTGCATTATGGAGAAAAAAGATGGACTCTCTACTGGACATGTTTTTGATAAATGGATACCATGGAGTCAACGATCCATCCCCTACCAAGGAGAAAAAAATGCAAATATAAAGTCCGTAGCGAGGTTTTACAAGAATTACAGCTGCGCCGCCAACAAAAATGAGCCAGGCAATAAGATTCGGCTGTGGTCCTTGTAAAAACATAAACAAACTTAACAAGCAGGCGATCCCGATAAGGCCAAGTAACCAAAGATAATCAACAATGGCAATTTGGATTTTACGGCCGTTTACACTACGCTCGTTTAAGTTTGTAACCCAGGTATCCAACATAGTACAAAACCAATCTAAATCTTATCCAGGAAAAAATAGGCAAAAGTCAGCAATAAACAAATCCCAAATAAAATGATGCTCTTAAATTTAGGTTTCCACCCCCACATCAAGATCCCACCAAAAAAACAGACAAACATAAAAAGAAAAAACAAATTCATGGTATCGCACCCATATAAGCATTGATTTCTGTATTTACACTCAACAATTCACAAAATTCAACCCATTTATACTCAAAATGCTTTTGTGAATACACAAATCTATTTTTGCGGAATCAACTTTGTAATGAACGATGGTGTCGCAATTTTGGCATTATTTAAAACAACGCCAACCATTGGCAAATGATCTATTTCGTCTAGCGCTTGTCTCACATCATTTACTGGCGTAACACCTTGTCGAATAACCACACAACAGGCCGTACCCAAAGAAGCCAGAGGAACCGCATCGCTTGAATAAAGAACGGCAGGAACATCCAAAATCAAATGGTCAAAGCGCGAACTTAGCTCATTAATCAACTCTTTTAACTTTTGGCTTCTGGCCATAACAGGTCTATCCTGTTTCGCCATTTCTCCTGATGGCGCAATCCATAAATTCTCATAGCCCGTTTCCAGCAGTACATCATCTAACTCAGCTTCTTCTGCTAAAACGGCAGCTAAACCGCCGCTGTTTGCATTTTCAATAGCAGGGTTATCATTAAGAAAAGAGTGATCAGAAGCCCACCAATTTAACTCAACCAAACAAACGGCCGCTGCAAAATCATGAGCCATCGTAATTGCCAGTCCCCTGGCTACAAAACTAACACCTTCACTCCGCAAGGCAGAAACAACTGCCAAGCGTTTTGGCAAATTTTCCTCACGGCCAATACGAGTAATCATTTGTCGTAAATCGACAACGGCATCACTCGGTAACGTAACCAAAGGATGCCCCTCCGTATCATTCAATACTAAAGGGGGAAGTTGTGATTCCTCAGCCAACTTGTTTTTTTTACCTTTTCTAAACATAGAAAAATCCTTACTTACATTTCAATAAATCATAACTTCAAAAATCATACAGCCTGGGTTTTGCGAGATGGCAATTTTGAAAGAACTTTCTGCAAGGTTTGCCTGAGTGTTACCCAATCTTCTTGAGGTATCAATCGTAAAATGACCGTCATCAACATGAATGTCAATGCACCAACAATTACAGGAACAGCAATAAACCAATCGCGGAACCACCAAGACACCGCAACCATAACCAACCCGGCAATACCTGCTCGAATACACAACCAAAAACTATGACGTGTTAAAATACCCTTTGGCATTAACATCACAAACCAGAGAACCATTAGCACTTCTGTTACAACAAATGCTAGAGCCCCACCGATTGCGCCATTTCCATATACATTCTGAGTCCACGGCACAAGAAAAATATCTAACACAACCGTGACACCAGCAGCAACAAGCAGGGTTTTTGTCACTTCATTCTGCCTATCTGAAATCACAAAATATTGGCCAAGAATCATATTTTGGTACATAAAAACAATGACAATACCCATAATGGCCAATACGGGACCACTTTCGCGGAAAGCTTCGCCAAAAAGCAGGACCACTAACGGTTTTGCAACAATAAAAAGGCCTAATCCAACAGCAACCCCTAAAACGACCATTAATTCATAACTTTTCCGAAACAGTTTTGTTAATTGTTCACCAGATTGTGTATGCATTTTAGAAAATGCAGGGAATGTCGCTGTTAAAAAGATGGATGGAATAAATGACATGGTCCCAAATAACGTATCAGCTGCTCCATACCACCCTAACACAACAGTCGTACTAACTAACAACGACATAACAATAATGTCCACCTGTTTATAAATGACTTGCGACATGGACACCATCAAAAACGGAAACCCTGAACGAAGCATCCATTTTGTCGAGCCAAAATCAACTCGTGGGCGAAAATGATATGCTTTAATGGACAACCAAATAACAATTGTTAGTTCCAAAAACGAAGCGCCGATTGAAACCAGAGCGATAGCAATAAGTCCTTGCCCTGCGAACAATAACAGCAAAATAAAAACTGTGCTAAATAGTTTGCTACCAACAAGCCCAATCGAGGTGTATTCCATTTTTTCCAACCCTTCAAGGGCAGATTTCATTGGCTGGGTAAACTGAATAAAGAACGTGGAAGCACCTAAAATCATCAAAATTATGATTACATCTCTTCCATAATTAGCAATTTGTGCATACAGCATTAGGACGACAAAACTAATACCAAACAAGATTGTTCTGAGGAAAATAGATGTACCAACCAAATCATTGATATAAGTCGGTTTTCTGGCAATCTCTTTGGTTAGGAGGATATCCAATCCAAAACTAACAAACATCCCCGTAATCAACCACAATGAAACTGCTAAATTGAATGTCCCTGAATCAGCTGGGCCCAAATATCGTGGGACAAATATAGTTAGAAGCAGGGAAAGCCCCCAAGTAGTAAATTGTGATGCCATTAAGACACCAATATTCTTTATGATTGTTTTACTGTTTTCGCTGTTCATGCAGCTACCTGGTCTTTAAGTTCAACTTGGCCTTGAACCACAGTGCTTTTTTCTTCGGATTGTCTTTTCTTTCTTACGAATCTACTTTTCTTGGTCGTAGGTGGAGCAGCAACAGTTGTAACTACAGGTAAACCAACCAAATGTTCAACATCAATCGGATAACGAAATGTATTATCTAATAGTGCACCGCCAACAATACCTGCTACTGTTATCACCCCACCTGCAGCAACAAATACAATGACTATTAAAAGGAGGTCTTTCTTAGACGTTTCAGGTCTTTCGGGTAAACGAGGTGCATCTAATAATACATATTTCTGGCGAACATCACTTTCCACCTCAGTTAATGACAATCGTGCAGTTTCTTCTTTGTCTAAAGCACTGGCATAGCGAGACTCTGCAAGCGATAATTTACTTTGTAATTGATCGATTTCAAGTGTTTCAACTTCGGTTCTATCACCTCTTGCAGGTCGAGGGTGTGCTACCATATATCTTTCCAATTCTTCCCTGGCATTGTCTACGTTAGCTTGATAGGACACAATCAATTCTGAAAAGAAATCCAGAGCAGCCACAGATTCGTTTCTTGCTGCATTAATTTGCCATTGAATATGTCCTTCGATCGCAGCGTTAACAAGTTGATATGCAACGGCCGCATCTTCGTGAGCAGAGGCAACAAGTATTTGATTTTCTCCAATTGGCTGTACCCAAACTGAAGATCTAGTATCTTCTAATAAATTGTCTACATTCTCGGCAGATTGCGAGAGTTCTTGCTCTAAGTCTGTTTGTTGAATAATTGCACGAACGAATGAATTAGTTTGTAACAAATCTTCTAATTCTTTTGCAGATTTTTGTGCTGGGGTGACCCAACTAAAACCATCACTACTTCCTGTATTTAGTGATGACAATAATGATTCATTTTGCACATAGACAACGCCACCTGCTTGGTAGGTTGGCTTTAAGTTCACAATATATAGGATAGATACAACTCCCATAATTATGATGGGTAATAAATATAGCCAACGGTGACGAAAGTAGCTTTCCAGGACTCGGAGAACAACAAGTCGTAACATAATTACCTCAAATAGTTTTCATGAAAAAGTTATCACGGCCGTATCTTCTCAATGCTGCTCCATCCCCAAGAAAAGGTATAAAACATCCTTTCCGACCATAACAGAATTCAAAATATCCAAGCTTCATCTTGTTGCAAAGGACTTACATAGAGCCTTACGGGTAAATCACCTTATAAACCTCATAATATATGCCTGGATTCTCAAAGAATTCAGAAAAAGAAACTTGGCAAGAATCATAAATTATCTGCATGACACCATGTATAAGACAGAAGACTATGGCCGCATCTCAGTTCCAAATGGGCACCCTCCAGACCAAGCCATTCGGTAGCAGAGAGATGGAATAGTTACAAACAAAATATTAAATAAAACGGTTTGCGTTGTTAACACAAACCGCCTCTTTTTCTGTGCAATTTATGTTGATCAACTTACGAGGCTTCTTAAATCCAGAGTTGGCAGGGCTTCCATGTCGTGTGATAATGGATGGGGGAGCGCATTACAGGAGACAGACATGGCGCAGGCACAACTATTTTTTCCAAAGGATTTTCTGTGGGGAACGGCAACCTCATCCTTTCAGGTGGAAGGCAATAATGAAAATAGTGATTGGTGGGCGTGGGAACAGGAAAACGGCCGTATTCTGCAAAATCACAAATCCGGGCTCGCCAGCAACTGGTGGGCCAACGCCGAAGCCGATTTGGATGCTGCCGCCGAGATGGGTACCAATGCCCACCGCCTCTCTTTGGAATGGAGCCGCATCGAACCCAGCCCTGGCGAATTCAGTAAAAATGCGCTGGATCGGTACCATGAAATTCTGCAAGCGATGTGGGATCGGGGCATCGAGCCGATGGTTACCCTG
>JBNKHS010000090.1:0-12229 GCA_050290485.1 Promineifilaceae bacterium (SeqCode)
CTCCACCCAATAGTCTGCAAAATCATCCCAACCATGTCCATTGGGTCCCGGCCTTCCCAATCCGATGATGCCATCAATGCCTGCTTCTGAAATAACCAGTGGCAGTACAAGACCGCGTGGCTCCAGGATGTCTCGATAATACCAGCGGTAGCGAAAAGTTAAAGACCCGCGATCTGGGTACGCGGGGTAGCCGGGCAAGTTGTCACCATATCCATTGGTCATAACAGGTGCAGAGTATTCATGAAGCGTAAGAATGCCCTGATGTTGAATGGCAGCCTCAATAGCAGGTAAAAAGAGTTCGAATTCGTTCATCTCAGGCACACCAGTAGCAAAACCGCCAACGGCCGTTCTTAAGCCATGGCGTGCCATTTCGCGCACGCGTTCTGCTTCAAAACGAGCATACCAAGACATGTGCTCTAAATTAGGATCTGGTTCGTTGAATCCTTCCCAAAAATCGACACCATGGTTTAATCGATATCGAGGAAGAAACTCCTGGACATATTTACGAGCTTCTTCTTCTGGATTCCCTGAATAAAAGACAGGCCCACTAAGCCGGCCAATGGTAATTGTTTGCGGCGAGATTTCCTTTACCTCAATAAGAAATCCTAAATCATCTACTCCTTTCATGACGGCAGGACGTGCTTGGCGCACAAACTCCATAATTCTAGGGTCATTATTTTGAACGACATGCACGCCTAGTTTGCTGCGATTTCCATTGCCAATGATATGTGGGCGAAATGTGCCTCCAGATATGGGTTCTGGGGGAATAGGTGTTTCTGTTGGTGTGTTTGTGGGAGTTGGGGTGCGGCTTGGTGTAGGTGTTTTGCTTGGGAAGATAGGTGTTAATGAAGGTGTGAGCGTGGGCTGTAGGGGCGAACTATCATTGTAATTTAAACTTGGGTCGATGGTTGCTACCGCTGCGGGTGTAAAGGTTGGGGGCACATTGTTGCTGATTACGGCGAATTCTGTGTTTGCCTGTGGGATCAGTGCGGGTGCGGCTAAGGTCGGGAGGATAGCTGCGTTGCTACAAGCAACTGCGCTCAGCAAAATCAACGGTAGAAACAACAACCTGATAGCAAATTTTTTGGCTATGTGTTGCATAGGAGGAATCTTATCGACTTCGATCATTTATGTCAACGACACTAAGGGGCTATTTTCATTGACATAAATGATTATTACTTGTTAAGTGATTGCTTATGGTTGTTGCGTCTGCTTGAGCCAATGTTACAATTTTCACCACTTTTTAGTGAAAACGCAAAAGTTCTTTGAATTCACAAAAGGTGATTTCTACGTTTTCACTTAAGTAATTCACTGGTTTTGTCATCTTTCAGAATCGTTTTGTGAATTACAATAACAAGGTAGCGCTTATGTCGATTATTTTAGGTTTTAAATTAGTTGTTGTTGTTATTTTTATGATTGCTTTTTTAAGACGGCCGTCTTTAGGATGGGGTGTTGGCTTGCTTTCGGTGACAACGGCCGTTTTGCTAGACACTTTGTTTGGCACATTTAATGCTGAACTGCTGCGTGAGCAGTTAGGCTTTTTCTTTTATATCATTGCTGGCGGGTTGATGGGAGGCATGGTTGTGTGGTTGTTAGCCGTTTTACGGCCGTATTTGCCCGCAGCAAACACAAATACACAACCTGTTGTTGCTCCTGTTCAGCAAGATATTGTTGAACCCACAGTCGAGACAGCAATTGTTGAAGAAGTTGTTGCCACAAAACCAGAAACGGCCGTTTATATGCCTCGTGACGAAAACGATCCAGAATATGATCGCCAAATGCTGTATGAACAAATTCGCGATCGCTTTAGTCGTGATGATGTGCTTGATCTCATGTTTGACCTGGAAATCAAAGAGAACGAAGTCGTCACCGTCAATCAAGATATGAATGATCTGATCATTAACATCATGGATGCGGTACAGGAACGCGGGAAAACTGCCGCGCTTGCTTTAGCCGTCGAGCGCATCTTAACACCCCCAGAACCAGCCAATTTACCTCGTTTAGAAAAGATCAACGTTAGTTCGCCCCCTACTATTTTGCGGCATTATCTTTTGGCATATTATGACCTTGAGAGATTGCAAAAAATGAGTATTGCCCTTGGGGTTGATTGGGAACAGTTAGCCAATGGAAGCAAGAAGACCAAAGTTCGTGAGCTTTTACTCTATCTTTACCGTCGCAATCAGATTGATGAACTGATTGCGTTGATGCAAGATCAAGCCTCATAACATGGTCAGTACCCTTGATTTACCCCAAGAGTACCAGAGTAGTTCCCATGTCATGGCAACATCATCCCATTTACGAACGCGGTCATAAAAGTGTATGCTGGAGGCCATAAATTGATAGAGTTTTAACTCGTTTTCCTCCTCCTTCCAAAAGCTCCAAGCATTGTCTTGGAGCTTTTGTATTTTAATGAATTCCAATGGGTATCTAATGCCGTTTCGTCAAAATATATTTCTTTTGTAGTCTTTGTGAATGGGCACTTTGTGTTTTGCCCGTATAGAAGGAGTGTTTGGCAATGAATGAACCCGCAACTTGGGATGAATCAAATTCTCGTACGTTTATTGATTACGGCCGTATCTTTATTCCCCAACGTGAACTACAAATTGAAACAATTGGCGATCTAATTCCACAAAAAGAGGAGCCTTTCCACATTTTGGAGCTTTCTTGTGGAGAAGGCTTTTTAGCTGAATCTTTGCTGAGCCGTTTTCCCGAAGCAACTTTGCATGGATATGACATCTCTGATGAGATGTTGAACGCAGCTTCACGCCGCCTGACGCCATTTGGAGAACGATTTAAGCCAAGTTACTTTAATTTGACAGATTTATCTTGGCGACAGACGACACAAAAATTTCACGCGGTGGTTTCTTCATTGACAATTCATCATTTGGATGGGCCAGAAAAGTTACGTTTATTTATGGATTCGTATCAGATGTTGACGCCAGGTGGGGTATTGGTGATTGCTGACGTGGTGGAGACGACACGCAAAGAAGGAACGGCCGTATCCGCCAAAGGGTGGGACGAAGCTGTGAAACAACGGGCACAGGCAATTGAAGGTACTTTAGATGCATTTACCGCATTTCAAAAATTAGGATGGAACATGTTTCTCTATCCTGAAGAAGGCCCAGACGCGATTGATAAACCATCAACTATATTCGATCAACTTAAATGGATGGAGCAAGCGGGATTTACGGCCGTTGATGTCCATTGGATGGAAGCGGGGCATGTCATTTTCAGCGGTTTGAAAAAGTAATAATAAGCACCCTCTCATTAGATGATAGTAGGGGCACACCCACGTGTGTGCCCAAGATGAGGGCAGACACACAGGTCTGCCCTTACCTTTTTAATTCTTAAATTACAACAAAAGTGCCTGTCATTTTTTTATTTTTGATTTACGCAAATAGAGATTGATTTTGTGACACCCATTGATACAAGTCGGCAATACCGTCAATGGGTGATATTTTAGGCTCCCAGCCCAACATTTCTTTTGCTTTGCGAATATCCGCAATAAAGACACGTTGATCACCGGGGCGCCAATCTCCTCTTTGGATTTGAACTGTTTTACCCGCTAACTCTTCTAGCATGGGACCAAACTCAGTCCAAATGGAGAGGGTATTTTGTGGCCCACCACCTAAATTGAAGGCTTGACCGCGAACCTCATCAATCTTTTGCATGCCGATGTCATACGCTTGAATCAAATCGTTGACATGAAGTAGATCCCGAACTTGTTTGCCATCTCCATAAATATTAATGGGGCGGTTTAGTACTGTAGCAATAACAAAATGGGCGACCCATCCCTGATCTTCAACACCAAATTGGCGACGGCCGTATATGCAGGATTGGCGCAAACAGAGCGTCCGCAAACCATAAATGCGCGCATAATCAATAATGTATTGATCACCAGTTCCTTTGGAACAGCCATAGGGAGAGTGGAAATCAAGGGGATGCGTCTCAGGTACGCCAAATGGATAATCAGCATAGCCATACCGTTCTCCCTGATCGACCACGCGTGCCTCTTCCATGCCACCATACACTTTATTGGTTGATGAATATAAAACGGCCGCTTTTGGGGCATGATTGCGCACGGCTTCTACCACATTAAAGGTGCCTAAGGCATTGATCTCGAAATCTTCGCGAGGATCTTTAACTGATGTTGTAACCGCGACCTGACTGGCAAGGTGCAGCACTACGTCTGCCCTTTGTATCGATTGACATAACGTATCATAATCGCGAATGTCACCTTGGATGAATTGTAGGTTTTCTCCATGATTTGCGCGTAGCCATTCCAGGTTGGCAGGACCGCCTTTGCGTGTTAGATTGTCGAAAATGACAACAGAGTGGCCTTGTTTTAAGAAGTAATGGGCACTATTTGAACCAATAAATCCTGCCCCGCCCGTAATAAAAATTTTCATAATGCATCCTTGCGTCAGTCGATTTTAATCATTGCTTAAGAGGCTTTTTACCTATGCCTCGTGTCAACATTGTTTGCTAGGTTATACAAGGCTAAATGGTTTCAGCCTCACTGGTCAGGTGGGCAAAGAGGATGTTTTGTTTATCTTTGAGGAAGTGTAAATAAGCGGCATCAAGAGATTGTACAGTCATGATCAAGGCGTCTTCGCCAGTGTCACGATAATATCTTTTACGCTGTCCGACAATCTCGAATTTGTACTTGAGGTATAGGTTTTGTGCGGTTTTGTTGTTGATGCGTACTTCCAAGGTGGCAATTGATGTCGGCTGTTTGTAACAATCCATCAACATATTCAACAAGAGTAATTCGCCTAGCTTTTTGCCGCGCCAAGTTGGGTGGGTGGCAATGGTACTGACATGCAATTCGTCGCCGATGAGCCAATACCCTGAATAACCAATAATGGTTGCGTTTTGGCTATCGGTTACGTGTTCGAGCACTTGGTAATAGGCAAGATTGTTGCCATCAATTTCATGTTCAAACATCCCGTCACGGGCTGGTGTCGGAAATGACAAGTGATCGATCTCTTTTACGGCCGTTAAATCGTCGAGAATCATTTTGCGCAGTTGATAGGGAATGGGAGGTACAAGCATAAAAGTTTTATTTACCAGCGGGATCTTTAAGATAGATGGGCGCTAATTCCGCAGCATTATCAACATTATTTTTGCGGAAGCGCTGCCAGCCAATTTCGGCTAAATAGCCAGCACGGCGCACAGAGGAAGCGGGAGGCGCAGCATGAAATGTTTTGTTGGCCGCACGGATTTGTTTAGCCGCTTCTGGCGTAATTTCCCCTGTGAATGAAGCACGGCCGTATACCATCCCTAACACATTTTCCCATGTATCAATCACAGGTGCCATATCTGCTTGCCAACCAAAGCGACTTTGCCATTCATAAGTAGCGGCGACGATGCGCGTACGCCCGGCTTCAGCGACGACAACTAATTTACCAGGTAAGGGGCCAAAAGAAGCGGCAACAATATCTAACGTTGATATGCCAACAAGCGGGATTTGGTTGGCCAGCGCCATTCCCTTGGCGACGGCTAACCCGACGCGTAAGCCCGTGTAAGAACCTGGCCCGATGGCAACGGCGACGGCTTCAAGATCGGCGGGGGTGAGATTTGCCCGTTTGAGCATCTCGTTAATGGCAGGCGTTAGTTCGATGGTGTGGTTGTTTTGGCACTTCCACCCAGTTTCAGCAATAACGGCCGTTCCTGAATGAAGTGCTAACCCAAGCCAACGTGTAGCAGTATCAATCCCTAAAATCATAAATATTCCTTTTAAGCACATTGTTACATTAAAAACTTTAACAATTTAAGCTACTTTTCGTTCTCCAATTATTTTCCAAAAGCACTTTTGCGGAACTCATCTAATAATGCTTCGGAGCGTTTCCCTTCTGCTTTTATATGTAATTTACGGCGTGTCTCGCTGACATAGCTCATCTCAATGGAGATTTTGTTTTCGGGCAAGAGCCATTCAATGTGATCGGGCCATTCAATCATTAACGCGCCACCAGCCATCAGAATATCTTCAAATCCAATGGTTTCTGCATCCATTTCTGATTCTAGACGGTAACAATCAAGATGGTAAAGAATACGGCCGTCATGCGAGCGTGGGTATTCGTTAATGATTGTATAAGTTGGGCTTGTGATCCGGTAAGCAGTTCCCCATCCACGGCCAATGCCTCTTGCTAAGGCAGTTTTTCCTGCGCCCAAGTCCCCATACAAGCAAATGATATCGTTTGCTTGTAGCAATTCACCAAGCCGTACACCTAAACGGACGGTCTGATCTTCACTACTACTGACAAAATCTAATGTTCGTTGATCTAAGATAGCCATGACTAATAACTCACGTTGTTTTCACGATAATTGGTACTAAAGCGTGACCTCCTTATTATACTCCTGTCAGACAATCATGGTATTATTGATTTTGTGGTATAAAATGTAATTCACAAAAATAGTTTTAAATTCAGAAAAATTGTGAATTATGTAAGTGAAAACGTAAAAATGACCTTTACTATTTCAGAAAACTACGCGTTTTCAAAAATCAATATGTGAAAGTACAAGTAGTAATTCAATTAGAGTGCAATAATCTCACTTTCACAAAGTGATTCACAAACCTCAAAAATTAACACAAAACTTCTTGTGAATGACATAAAAGGCGAACCTTATGCGTGTACTCATCATTTCTGATATTCATGCCAACTTAACTGCTTTTCAGGCTGTATTGGAAGATGCAAAAGATAAATGGGATAAGATTTGGTTTTTGGGGGATCTTGTTGGATATGGGCCAGATCCCAATGAATGCGTTACCGAATTGCAAAAATATGATCATATTGCTTTATCTGGTAACCATGATCAAGCTGTGTTGGGGAATTTGGATATCAAATCCTTTAACCGAGAAGCTGTTGCCGCAATAACATGGACGCAAGAGGCAATTACAGAAGAAACGCGAGAATATCTTGCGAGTTGCCCAAGCAAACACGTAGAAGGCATTTTTACGCTTGCTCATGCCAGCCCACGGTATCCTGTGTGGGAGTATATCCTCGATCCGCATACGGCAGCGGAGAATTTTGGTTGGTTTGAAACGGAGTATTGCATTGTAGGTCATACGCATGTGCCTGTCATGTTTGAGGAACACAACAATGGCCATCGTACGATTGTGGTGCGGATGCCTAATTATGGAGAGATGGTTCCTCCTTATCCACTTTCAGAGGGAAACGGCCGTTTAATTATCAATCCCGGTAGCGTGGGCCAACCCCGCGACTCTGATCCCCGAGCGGCCTATGCATTGCTAGATACTGAAGCAATGACATGGGAGTATAAACGAGTTGAATATCCCGTTGCCGAAGTGCAACAAAGAATGCAGCGCTTTGGTATGCCGCAACGTCTCATTGATCGCTTAGCGCATGGCGTATAATTAAAACTGATTTAGACTGTTACCAAAGAGAATATCATAAAAACAAGAAGCCGCTGAATGCGGCTTTTTTGATCGATGCTGATTGTTATTTGTTGAGCGTGGGAAAATTAATCGATTTACTTAAACACTAGGCGGCAACATCATTAAAGCAAACCATCAATTTTAAGGGGCCAATCCAAATTTTATCTTCTGACTTAAGTTGATAGGTCAAGCCTGCAGTGACACGTTCTTTATTGAGCCAGGTTCCATTGGTACTGCGTAAATCTTCTAACCAGAACCCATCATCTTCCCAACTGATTTGAACGTGTTTACGCGAGATTCCGAGCTTGAAAGGGCTATAATTTTCTAAATCAATTTCCAAACCATGCGCCCCTTCGCTTTCGCGACCCAAAACAAGTTTATCTACCTTTTCGACAATAATTGGTTCTTCTTCGTCCATAACAAAAATAGCTATATCCCCAGCCGATAAACTTGAGACGTAATTTTCACATCTATTTAATGGTTTTGCTTCTGGATGAGGGATAGTACTAACATGAACAGTTGTGGATGATTGTGGCTTGAACCCAGCTAATTTAAAGCCACAATGGATGCAAACATCGGCGTCATCTTTGTTGATTAATTGACAGTGGGGGCAGAATAATCCTTGGCTCATAATGATTTTCTCAGTAACAATACATTGAATAATTTACTTAGATCAAATGATCCAAGTGATAAAAAGATATGATTAGGTATAATGTCACAAATTTTTGCAAGTACAATCCAGCTATAGTACTGAATTGTGTGCATATGTTAAGAACAAAAAGTAGCTTAAATGATGATGATCTAGATTCGTTTTCATTCTCCTAGCTTAAACATGACAAATGAAGCTTGCGATTAATATAACAATAGGATTTGTATGTTCACAACAAAGCTGTTAGCAGTCCCAGATTTTGAGCGCGGTACACAATTTGGAGAGTACACTTTACTTGAAAACATAGGTCGGGGCGGTGAAGGTGTTGTTTGGTCAGCATATGATAACCGTAAGCAACGGATTGTTGCTCTAAAAATTATCACAGCCAGTAATAATGACCAGGTTGTTAACGTCCTCATTCAAGAAAATTTTGATCAGCAAGTACATTTGATTGCCAGTTTAAATCATCCACATATTCTACCAACTTATGAATTTGGGCGTTTAGGCACAAGCCTTTTTTTTGCCATGCGTTATAACTGCGCGGGCTCTTTAGCAAATAAATTATACATGGGTCCTTTGCCACTTGAGGATGTGGCTGAGTATGCCAAACAAATTGCTTCAGCGCTTATGTACTTGCATGATCGTACGATTATCCATCGTGATTTGAAACCGGGCAATATTTTGTTGGATGGAAAGGGGCGTACTTACCTTACCGATTTTGGCTTGGCGAAACAAGCATCTGATATTTCGATGGCGATGCATACGGGGCGTGGAACTGGCCCATATGCTTCTTATGAACAACATACACATTCTGGCATGATGTCCCAATCTGACATTTTTAGTTATGGTATTGTGCTGTTTGAGATGTTGACAGGCCGTTTGCCATGGGATGGGGAACAATATTTGGGGTTAAAACAGTTTCAGGAAAATGCAGAATTACCAGATATATGTTTATACAATAATCAGTTACCCCCTATCTTAAATGAGCCTTTACGAAAAATGACAGCGCTTTATTGGCAAGATAGACCACATACGGCGTGGGAGGCGTATCAGTCATTTGTTAATGCGTTGTCTGGTTCTTATGCCTCCCTATTACCCAATTTAGAATATCATGGTGAAGATGTACTGCTTAGGGAAAATGGGGAGTATTTATTAGATTTGGTTCCAGAAAGTTGGGACGCGGAAACGATGTTGTTTCCGCTGCGTTTTACGCACTTTGCATTGGTTGATTCGGCATGCAAGCAAAAAGGCATTAATCGACTGCAATTGGATCAGGACCAGCAGGCATTTATGTTGCGTGGTGCTTTGGTGCATGATTATGCCTTGGCGCATTGGTGGCAACAGAATTCCGATGTTGAGACGCGGATTCGTATTTGTGAGCAAGTGATGACGAATGAGGGGGAAACGGCCGTTGCGCGCGCCCTCTCCAATTTAAGTGATGAATTGGGTAAAACTCATACGAATGTACAGCTTTCATCTGACTCTACCGAGCGCCTTGTTGATTTGGCGGTGACGCAAAATAATGCTGTGTTAAGGCAAAATATTTTCAAACTGCTCGCTAGCAGCTTGCCAGCATTGCCTAAATGGCAATCCGTTGCATTTTCGGCCGAAGCAGACAAAAAAATCGCACTATTTGCGTTAAGTGATGGCAGTAAGGCAAAACAGGTTGCTTCGTTGTTGGGACAGATGCACAGCGAAACGGCCGTTCAACTCATATTAGATAATCCAGAAACAGAGTTGCGCCAAGAGTTATTGCAAACGATCTATAAGTCAGCAGGAAGTTGGCCAAGAATTGTACCCTTTTCAATTCGAATTTCAGCACGAACAAACAAATTAAAGCAAAGCATCTTAGAAGATCAAAGTACAGTTTCTTTGTCACGCAGTGGGATTGGTTTTTTGTCTGGCCTGTTTGTCAGTTTGCTGATGATTGTGGGGATTATGGCCATCCCTAATAGTCAGATGCGCGATGTCTATTTTGCCCCTGTCCCGGTTAGCGATCTTGTAACAATCGTTGAAGTGAATGATGATAGTTTAGCTAGAGAAGGTCGCTGGGCAAATTGGCCGCGCACGCGTCACGCAGAGTTAATTAACAAGTTAAACGAATATGGTGCAGAAGTAATTACACTCGACTTTGTATTTGATACAGAAACAGTGGAAGATGATGTTTTAAGCGAAACAATTGCGCAAGCAGGGAATGTCGTACAACCTGTTTTAGGGCAAGGAGATGCCTTACGCCTCGATTTAGGGGCGATGACCTTTTCTGACCTTATTTTGCCTAATGAAACTGTTCGTGTCTCTTCGGCTATGCTTGGGCATACCAATATTTTGCACGATGAAGATGGGTATGTCCGCCAACTTCCTATTGTTGTTGTCGCTGACGGCGTGCATTATCCATCGATAGCTTTGGCTTCCATACTAACATTTCTAAATAGCCAAAATATTCCCTTGCCCACACTAGAGAATGGGAAATTGGCGGTTGCTGGTCGAGAAATTCCAGTGGGACCATTTGGGGAGTATTTAATTAATTATGCCGGTAAACCCGCAACATCCGAGGAGCAGACGTTTAATACAGTTGCTTATCATGATGTGCTGGATGGCAATGTCGATCCGGCATTGATTGATGGCAAGATTGTGCTAGTTGGTATTACAGCTACCTCGGAGCCAGATAGTTATTTAACTCCTGTGAGTAACGGCCGTCCTATGTATGGTGTTGAAATTTTGGGGAATGTCATTGAATCGATATGGTCAAATCGTTTTATCATCCAACCGTCACTGTTTACCAATATTATTCTTTTGCTTTTGTTGGGTGTGGTAACAGGTTTGGTGTGTACCCATCCTTGGCGGGGATTATTTTATACGGTGCTGCTTATCGTGCTTTATTTTGCTTTGGCAACATACATTTTTGATGCGACAGGGGTGATGCTTGATTTGTTGTATCCTTTTATGACGATTTTACTGAGCTACGCTTTGGTAACGGCATATCGTTATTCGGTCGAGGTGCGTCGCCGTCGTCATTTGGTGTCAATGTTTCAATTTAATATTAATCCCAAAATGGCGAAGGAAACAATTGCTGCTGTGGAGCGTGGAGAGGTTTCTTTGGATGGTATTTTCCAAGATGTGTCTGTTTTAGCCATTGAGCTGCGTGGGTTTAGCATTGATGGTTATTTACACTCACCTACGGACATTATTCAGGGAATGAACGAGATCCGAAATGGTATTACAGAGATCATTCTCAATCATGATGGCACAATTATCCAAAATGATAATGATCGGATTACGGCCGTATTAAATGCACCCCTGCCACAACCAGATCATCCCATGCGCGTACTAAAAACAGCACTTTCCCTGCAAGGTCAACTTTCCAAGATTTTAGCTTCAGAACTGTTTGTTAATCAAACCAACGTCAATATTGGACAAGGTATTTATACGGGAAAAGCATTTGTTGGATATACACAAAATGAAAGTCAAGCGACTTACACTGCCTTTGGCGAAACAGTGCAAATTGCCATGCAAATTGCGGCGCAATGCACAGCCAATCAATTGCTGGTTGGTGATGCTACCCATGATTTAATTGTGGAACAGTATAGTGTGGAGAGCGAAAAATTATCCCCTATCCATGTACGTGAACGGGTTTTGCCTATTGATGTTTATGAGATTATCTCAGTACAGAATTAATAGAGCAGAAACTTGAAGATTGAACCAATCTGGCAGCAAAGATCGTTTAAATTGAAGCACTTAAGCCCGAATACTTTTTACTTCTAAAGCAAAAGACCACGAACTTGTCGTGGCCTTTTGCTTTCTACCAATACACTATAAATCAAATGATCTTGTGAGTACAAGGAGACTACTTTCTACTTCCTACTTTTTACTTTCTACTAACTAGTTTGTACATTCACAAGTATGGGAAACGGTTATGGTCTACCACTATTTCCTCCATTCCCGCTACCATTACTACCATTTCCGTTCCCACTGTTGCCGGAACCTGAGCCATTGTTGCCATCATTGCCAGTTCCGCCGCTACCATTACTACCATTGTTACCGTTACTGTTGTTGTCGGAACCTGAGCCATTGTTGCCATCATTGCCAGTCCCATCGTTGTTACCATTACTGCCATCGCCGTTGCCATTATTGCCATCACCATTACCTGGATTGGGCACACCACCCGTTGGTGGATTGCCATT
>JBNKHS010000091.1:0-12210 GCA_050290485.1 Promineifilaceae bacterium (SeqCode)
ACTGTTGAATTTGTGTCAAAATCGCTTCTTTTTCAATGAGCAGCTGTTCCCGCTGGGTGGCTGGGTGGTCGCTAAATTTGTGTGGTTTCAGAAACGGCCGTGCTAAATAAAGTCCCACTAAAATCAGCAATGCCGCTCCGAGTAAAATAGATCCAATAGTCATGAGATGTTTGTGAGTGATGAGTGAAAAGTGGTGAGGGTTGAGTGAGTAATTCGCAATTAATTATTCACAATTCACAATTCACAATTTCACTTACCCTCCTTCGGTTAATAGTTGGGCAATAATCGTATCTAATGTCGCTTCATCAATTGGACCGATTTGCACATGTACAATTTCGCCTGTTTGATCGATGACAAACGTTTCAGGCACACCGGTGATTTCATAAGAATCTGCAATATCTGTGCCTAAATCGGGGGCATTGGGATAAGTGATGTCAAACTCTTTCATATATTCAATTGAATTTGGCTCAACATCTGCGTAAGCAATGCCCACAAACACCACACCATTATCTGCATATTTGCGCCACGTTTGTTCAATTGCATCGGCTTCAACACGACATTCTACACACCAAGATGCCCAGAAATTCATGACAACAACATTTCCTTGCATATCTGAAAGATTGGCGACGGGCTCGCTTTTCCATTCATAGCCATTAAAAAATTCCATAGTGTAATCAGGTGCAGGTTGTCCTACTTCAGGGCGTGGTGCTGTACTGTTGAGTAAACCCCAACCGAGTAAGGCTAGAAGGCCAAGAATGCCTGCCCACATGATGATGCTACCTACACCGACCTTCTTTTTTACGAGTGGTGCTGCACTAATCGGCTCATCTAATGCCGCTTCTAAATTTTCTTGGGCAATGTCGCTCATAATTTTTTCAATTCCTCTTCCACTTGACTAAGATAAGTAGATTCATCTTTTACCGTTTGGGTGGATTCATGATTGTTGTTTGTGGCTTGCACAGGGGTAGGAGGATCCGCTGGTGTCACAACATCGTTGGCTTGATGTCCAGCGACACGTAATGTTTTCAGATAGCGACCAAAGAAGACTCCCCCAACAATCAAGGCGATGACGGGAAGAACCCATAATACTAAGTTAAAGCCCCGTTTCGGTGGGTCAGCGAGAACACCATCTCCATATTGACGGGCAAAATAGTCATGAATTTCATCTTTTGTTTGCCCTTCGCCAAGTTTGGTACGAATCAGTTCGCGCCAATCTTCGCATGCTTGGGTTGGACATACATCCAATGGGGTGCTCTCGCAAACAGGGCAAAACAGATCTTTGGCAACTTCATTGACCTCATCATCAGAGACATTTTCTTGAGCCATTGTAGGCAAGGCGACAACGAAGAGAGCAAAGAAAAGAAATAAACGTAATAGTTGATGTTTGTTTTGACGCGTCACAATTAATCTCCTGTGAAACCGATAACAGGTCGGCGCTGGGTGTGCGCTGCTGTGACTTTTTCTTCACGCGGATCTGGCCATGCGGCGACAAGTGTCCCAAAAGTGAAGATGAGGCCACCTGCCCAAACCCAGTTGATCAATGGATTGAGGAAGATACGGAAGGTTGCTTGATCTGCTGATGTAGGTTCCCAATTGACCATTAAGGTGTAAAAATCTTCAAAGATGGTGGCTCGTGCGTCAGGAATGGTCATCGGTTGCTGGGTTCGAGTGTATAGTTCTGTCCGTGGTTTGAGTTGGGTAACAAAACGGCCGTTTTCATAGACATCCAACGTTGCTTCGGTAATCAATAGATCATCGGGTCCCGGAAACCGTTCTGCACCTAGGAATTGTGCTTCGTAGCGACCTAAAGAAATGGTGTCACCTACTGTTAGATGAATTTGGGTCTCTTCTTGGAAGAGTTCCACCCCAATGATGCCTATGGCCATAACTAAAACACCAATATGAATCCAGTAACCGCCATAGCGCCGACGATTGCGGGACATGAGGCGCGAGAACGCTGTCCACGGATTTTCGCCACGACGCATTCTAGCGCGTGTGCCTTTCCAAAATTCAGCGATGGTTAAAAAGGTAGAAAAGATGACAATCCAGACGCCGAGCAAGGCTGCCCAATAGGTAATCCCAGAAACGGCCGTACCTATTGTCACCACCGTAGCTGTAAGTACAGGCCAACGCATCCCCATTTCTAACCGCTTCAAGCTCGTACGATACCACATCGTTAATGGCGCAACCCCCATCAACAAGAGGAGCGCGGCAAACAATGGTGCTAGCGCTTGTTCATAGACCGGCGGACCAACGAACCCCTTCTCACCTGTAACCAATTCTGACAAGATTGGATAGTTGGTAAAGAGGAAAACGACGGCCAAAATCGCCAAGATCAAAAAGTTGTTGTAAAGAAAGGCGGCTTCACGAGACAAAAAGGAGTTCAAACTGTTTTTCGATTTTAGCTGATCACGCCGTTTGTTAGCCCAATAGGCAGAAAAAACAAACATGATTGAGATAAAAGCAAAGAACAACGGGCCGATTGCAGATTGAGCAAAGGAGTGCACAGAGGAAATGACGCCACTGCGTACAATAAACGTGCCGAAGATGACCAAACAGTACGTCAAAATAATGAGGAACATATTCCACATTTTAAACATGTCCCGCTTTTCTTGGATCATGACCGAATGGAGGAATGCAGTTCCTGCCAGCCAAGGCATAAAGGAGGCATTTTCGACTGGATCCCATGCCCAGTAACCACCCCAACCAAGCACATCATATGCCCAGCGTCCCCCTAAAATGAGGCCGAGACTTAAAAAGAGCCACGCTACCAAGGTCCAGCGGCGGGTGATGCGAATCCATGTGTCGTCCAACTTACCAGAAAGGAGTGCGGCCATGGCAAATGAATACGGAATGGTGAACCCGACAAAGCCGAGATAAAGCATAGGAGGATGGATAATCATCCCAGGATGGCGCAATAATGGGTTCAAGCCATTGCCGTCGGGGGGCACAAAGTCAAGACGAGCAAAGGGGTTTTCTATAAAGATGGAGATACCCAAAAAGAAGATTTGGGTAAACGCCGCGACCATAATGGCATAAGGCATAAGGTCGCGTTGCTTGTTCCAATTGCGGGCCATTGCGGCCGCAGTGAAGATGGAAAGGAGAAGGTTCCAAAAAAGCAGGGACCCTGCTTGCCCACCCCAAAGTGCTGTAAATTTAAGATAATCTGGTGTTCCTAAACTACTCGTGCGCCAAACATATTCGACAGAAAAATCGCTGGTCATTAAAGAATAAACCAAAAGGCCACAAGCGAGGAGAACAAGTGGAAAGATGGCAATGGTGGCGTTACGTGCACTTTCTACCCAATTGGGTTTGTTAAAGTGATTGCCGTACCATGCGGCAACAGCGGCATAAACTGCTGCGCCGAGGGCGAATATAAGGGAAATGTAACCAATTTCAGGAATCATAATGTATTATGGATTGGGAATTGTGAATTTGGAATTGCGAACTCAGTTCAACAATTCAGCATTAATCGTTCACAATTCACAATTAGCTAATAGCCGTTTTGCGCGGCTTCAGGATCTAATTCTTCGTAGCGGGTTGGGCATTTAAGAAGCAATCCGCCAGGATTGGCGTGGAAGACACCATTTTCATCAGCACGCCCTTCAACCAACGCTTCTGCATGGTCTTGCAACAAGTCGGGCTTAGGTTCGTTCATTGCCACGATGTGCAAGGTTCGTCCAGGATTTTCAATGTTATCAACAATGTCAAACTCAAGACGGGATGTGGTGGTGTCAATTTGGGTGAAGACAACACTATCGCCAACAACTTGACCCGCAACACGTAGGTCACGCCCGACGAGGCGATCTTGTTCAGCGTAAAATTCATCGACAGTTTTGTATAGTTGGGTATTACCACTCATCGCATTGATGACGAGGAAAACAATGGCGGCGACTAAAACGACACCTCCGACTACAAATTTAAGACGGCCGTTTCCCTTTTCTTCTAAGAGGGCTTCATCCCCTTGTTTGTTTGTCCATGTTGTATCAGCCATTATGAACTCCTTTTATTTACATAAAACCCAAAATGTGGGTTATTCTGATTCGCCTACTTGCCATTCATCAGGATCGATTTCAACATTTTCGGCAAGAATAGCTTTTGCTTCCTCTGCATATTTCTCGGGAACAGCCACAAAGCTGGTTCCTGTTAATTCTGAAGCCACACCCAATTCCAAATTGGGTTGCCCAGCTCCTTCTTCCCAAGCGTGTGCGGGAATGTCATTTGCTTTTAGTCGTCCGGCAATGATAGTAGCAGAGGTGATTCCTTTGGCATCGGCCACGACGACCCATTTGGGTTCGGAAGGTAGTGCTTCCTGCGGTTCAATCGATTGCATGTCATCCTCACTTTTTTCTTGCCATTCGTCAGGGTCGATCTCAACATCTTCCGCTAAGATGGCTTTTGTTTGCTCTACAAATTCTTCAGGAACAGCAACGTATCCTGTACCTAATAAACCAACGGTGAGTCCCAATGCTTGCCCGGCACCTTCTTGCCAAGCACGAACGGGAATCCCATGTGTTTGTAGACGTCCAGCAATAATGGTTGCGAGGGTGATGCCAGCAACTTCTGCAACAATTTCCCACTTGACTTCTTTTTGACCACCGGGATAGGTTGATTTGCTTAAATCGCTTGAATTTAATGGATAGGGGTGCGAAGCCGATTCGCTCATCTGTTCACCTTTGCTTTTTTAGACTTATCCACAAATTCATTATACCTTGAATGGCAGTTTGATAGGTAATGCTTATGCTGAAATCTTTGTTTTCATTAAGAAGATGCTTTTTCTAGTTGTTAATGTTGTGGTTTAAGATACCCAAAGGAACGGCTGTTGCCTACGGTGACAAATCATGGGTATTGGGTGATAGATGTCACCGATGGCCATAATCATGCTAAAATTGGATGATAAGTAGAAATTGATGAGGAAATAAGGTATGAGTGCTGTTGTTGAAAAATTGCTGACTCAATTAGATGAAAGTCGAGAGCGATTGTTAATGGCGATTGAGCCATTGCCTGATTTATTATTGATTAAAAAAGGGATAGTTGGCAAATGGTCGATTGCTGACATTTTGGTGAATTTAACAGTGTGGGAAGCTGAATTGGTGACTGGATTGATGAAGGTGGAGCGTGGCCAAAAACCGGGGCGATTGCTGGACGCACTGCAGGATCCGAAAACATATAATCAACAACGGTATAACGAAAATGAGAACCGGGACTTAGATTTGATTTTTAATGATCTGGTCAAGGTGCGAGTTGAGTTAGAAGAGTGGCTGGAAATGTTTTCAGAAAAGCAGCTGACGAATAAAAAACAATATTCTTGGTTAAAAGGGCGTGCCTTACGCGATCTCATTGCCCAATGCAGTTTTGAAAACGAACAAAAATATCTCCCTGCCATTGAGGATTATGTTAAGTCGTGGGAAGCATCAATGGCGTCGAATGTGATTCCTTTAACGGCCGTTTCTGATTCAGAAGAATCGGCCTGAAATGAGTGTGGCAAGTGGTACGTTGCAAGGTGCAAAGTTTGCTTGCAACCCGCCACCTGCACCTTGCAACTAGAATTATGAGTTCACAAATTACAACAAACGTTTACCAAGCTGCCCATCATGATGCGATTCTGGTGGATCGCAGCGATTTGGGCATGATTAAAATTACAGGGGAAACCCGCTTAGATTTATTGCACCGCATGTCGACGCAAAAGTTAAATGAGCTGCAATCTGGCGCAGGGGCAGCAACTGTGTTAACGACAGATATTGCTCGCATCGTTGATCGGCTCATTTTGTATGTTGCCAGCGATACTGTTTATGCCTTGACCAGTGAAAATAATGCGGACAACATTGCCCGTTATTTGATGCGTTTTGTCTTTTTTAATGATGATTTTCATATGGAAGATATCAGTGCTGATACGGCCGTATTTGCTGTTTATGGCCCAAAAGCAAAAGAAAAACTCGTTGCGGCTGGGTTTAGCGATGAAGAACTACCGCTGCATCATTGGCGACAACTTACCGTAAATGGTGAAACTGTCTATTTGCATCGAACCGATCCCATCAATGGAGATGGTTATTTTGTGATGTGCCCAGAAAAAGATCGCGAAGTGGTGTGGCAATATTTGGTAGCTGCGGGCCTAGTGGTGGCGGACGAGGATGCTTTTGAGATGCTGCGTATTGAAGCAGGACTACCCCGTTTTGCCCATGAACTGTCGTCAGATTATATTCCCTTGGAAGCAGATTTGTGGGATGATGTTTCCTTCAGTAAAGGATGCTACATTGGGCAGGAAGTGATTGCCCGTATGGAAAGCCGGGGCAAGATGGCCAAGAGGATGTCGCGGCTCGCTGCTGAAGATGCGATTGTGCGGGAAGGGAAGCTGACCGCCAATGGCAAAGGTGCAGGAACAATCACTTCGGTTGCTGAAGGCCCCCATGGATTTGTGGCGCTGGGCTTTGTTAAAACGGCCGTTTTAGAGGCGCAAACGCCACTTTTTGTTGGTGAAGTTCCCGTGCAAGTTGTGGAATAACCATCGTGGTTGACGATTCTGCAATCTGGCAAGATCATCAACAGCGGATCAACCAGGTGCTGCTTTATTTGCAAGCCCATTTGGATGTTTTGCCCACTTTAGAAGAGTTGGCCACGGTTGCTTCCTACTCTCCCTATCATTTTCATCGCCTGTTTCGCGCCATTACAGGGGAAAGTGTGAGTCGCTACGTGCGTCGTTTGCGTCTGGAAAGCGCGGCTAACAAATTGCGTTTTACAACGAGCGACATCACCACCATTGCACTGGATGCCGGGTATGAAACACCTTCTGCGTTCAACAAAGCATTTAAAAAGCAGTTTGGTCTGGCTCCCACACAATTCCGAGAAACGGCCGTTGACAACTTGCAGCAAAAAATAAAGCAAATGCCTCAGATGAACGCCCAAATAGAGCCGCCAACCATCGAAACATTGCCAGAGCAGCCTGTTCTCTACGTGCGTAAAATTGGTTCTTTTGCAGAATCATCTACAGCCGCATGGCAGACCTTGATGGAGTACGCGTATGGGCATCGATTAATGCGCAGCACAACACGTAGACTAGGCCTTGTTTATGATGCTCCAGACCTTACTGATGAAGATAAATTGCGTTACGATGCCTGCATTACTTTTGTCGGCTCCCCTTGCTTAGAAGGTGAAGTTAGCCTGCTAACCATCGCGGGTGGGCGTTATGCTGTTTTTTTGCACAAAGGCTCGTACGAGGGATTTAGCAACAGTTACAATGCGATTTATGGGCAATGGCTCATGCGGAGCAACGAACAGTTACGTGAAGCTCCAGTGTTTGAAGAATATCTCAATCATGACCCGCGCCGAACGAAGCCAGAAAACCTCAGGACTTTAATCTATATTCCGATCTTGTGATGGGTATCAACTAGGATTGGGCACCACAATGGAGACGGCAGCCGGAACGGCCGTAATTGTGATTGGTGTTGGTCCCAGCAACTCACCATCTATCCATATCGTTTGTGGGGGATCTGCTTCCAGCACAATTTCCTTGCCGCGCCAGTAGTGATACCCTGCTGAGTCTGTAGGAAGCTGTAGGAAACGTGCAGTAGCTGATAGGGTAGAAGAAATGGTTGTGTCGAGCATAAAGATGTCTAATAAGCCATCGGTGATATCAACCCCGCCAGCAAAGGCAAGATCGATGCCCCCCGTGCTGCCTGCATTCAGGACCATTAAGCTAACCCCATCTTCTTCCACTAGCTGACCATCAATGGTCATTTTGTAGTTGGCGTGGTTTAAATTGCGGGCCATTTGTACAGTGGACATTGGATATGCCAACACACCGTATTTATCTTTCATTTCACGGCTGGTTTTTTGTTCTTCTTCTACCCCAGAATAGAGACGGAGCATGAATTTAGCATCCCCTGCCTGGGCCAAGTCGACTGCTTTGATTGTGTCGCTGGTGCAAATCAATTCGACTGCTTGGCGTAAATCGCGGGGGATTTTTAGCTCGAAGGCCATTGCATTACCCGTCCCCCCGGGCAAAATTGCCATCGGCAAGTTGTTTTCCATAACACCAGTCGCAATTTCCATTTGGGTACCATCGCCACCGTAACCTGCAACCAAATCAAAACCCAAATCGGCCGCTTCTTTGGCAAATTGGGTTGCATCTCCAAATTTATGGGTGAGACGCATATCCCATGCAACATCATATTGATGAAATACATCGTTGATCGTGTTCAAAATCGGTTCATCTTTCCCCGCTGCAGGGTTAATGACAACCATTACTTTTTTGAAATTCATGAGATCATCTCTCCTAATGATTGAATATTACGACGACACGATGGTATTGTCTCAAATTGTGGAATTTTTGCCAGAAACGGCCGCATCTGATCCGTTTTCTTTTTTATATATTTCAGGGTAAAGCTCAACCAAGCAATCGGGGCAAATGCTGTGGCTAAAACGAGCATCCGTGCGATCTTGGATATATTTTTCTACCCGTTCCCAAAAGCCGCCATCATTGCGAATGAGGTGGCAGTTGGCGCAAATGGGAATAAGCCCTTCTAATGTCTTGACTTCAGTAAGCGCCTCTTTTAATTCTTGAATCAGATCTTCTTTTTCATTATTGGCTTGCTGCAACTGATAAACGGCCGTAAATTCGCCGCGTTTTGTACCATTAAAGGAACGTAGCGAAGCCATTCCCAATATATTTAATGATAGGATGAAAACAGTTACGCCGATAAATTCACTTAATGGCAAGTGTAGTGAAAAGTAACTAACGAGCAGGGCGCCCAAGCCTAAAAAGAGAGAAGCAAATGAGGTGAACCAAAATTTGTTGTAAAAAAAGTGGTAGTAAATTAAGGTCAGCCCAATGATACTGGCTACCCAATAAACGGCCGTAAATTGGCCAGCAATCGCAATAAAAAACACAATCAAAGCAATGAGGGTCTGATTAAACAGGACAATATATGAGTAGCTAGATATAAACGTCTGAGCCCGGTAAATCAAGTAGCCAGAAACGAGTAAGCAAATTGCTACCGGAAAGCGCAAGATTAAAGAGGGTAAATTTTCAATACCCCCTTCAAAAATATCTAAAAAGGCGAAGGCAATCGTCATTACACTCAAAATGAGAAAGGTAAATTGAGGAGGTGCTTTGAAATTGTTCCACGTAGATTCTAAGAAGGCGTGTTCTTCTTCTGTTGATACAAATTCTTTGGAAAACTTAGACAAAACATAAGTGTCTGCTGAACTGTTCAAAATAAATTTCCTTAAATGAAAACCGGAGGGGAGAATCATATATGTATCTCAGTATAAAGTGTATGCATCTCTCAGTATGAGACTATTTTGTACGTTATCAATTCTTCCCTAAATACCAATACAAAAATTATCCCTCATTATACAAGCATCTTCAGAAATGTTCGGATGAATGAACATAATCAATATTAATCAATTGAACTTACGAAAAAAGCAACGATTTTATGTAATTCACACTGGAATTCTGTATTTCTACCTATGATTGCAGGTTATTCAAGATACCACGCGCTTGATGAAAGTGGAGTGCATCATGATAGACAAGCACTTTGAGGCAATCGCCTAGGTTAAAGTTAATACCTGGGGAGATGGGGATTTTGGTTTTGGCAAGGTTCACCTCACCGACATGAGCAAGAGTTTGCAAGAGGTGATCTTGTTTATTTAGATAAATGGCGAGAGCATCCCGGGAAACGGCCGTTTTGGGCGTCATCTCAGCAGCAGCAGAAAAACTATATTTGGGGTTAAAGGCAAAATGCATGTAAATGCGGCCGAAAAATGAAGGTTTATAACAATCGTTTGTCTGATCCTTTGCTGCGGGCTTGGCTAAACCCGCTTGAATTTTAGGTTCATAATAATCGTATGTTAAGTTGAGATGGTCAAAACATTGTAGGATGTTCCACTCTTTGGGATCGGGCTGCGTGGTGAGTTGGTCTAGGGAGAGGGGTTGATAAACGGCCGTAACAACTTCACAATGTTCCTTAATTTTGGCGCGTAAATCGAACAAAAAATCTTGTTTGGCAACAACTTTTGCCATGACAACCTCCCTTCATAATGCAAACTATAAGCGCATTATAAAGAGAGGTTGGTTTTACATCAACCTAAGATAGTTTGTGTGGTGGAATCGGATCGTCATCTTCGCTAATTCGCTGCGCCTCTTCTTGATCTTCTTCCTTATTGATCTTGTAAATCACAATTAAAGCCAATCCAAAAAATAAAGGCACGATACCGATAACAATGCCGGGCCCAGCACCCGTAAACAGCAAGGCCAGTGTGAGCCCAAAACCGACAAAGGAGATAATAATCCCCCACCGCAACGGGTCACGACTTTTACGAGCACGCGATTCGCGAATCAATCCTCGCTCTGCCAAGGCAATCGTTTCTTTGTACTTGAGATAACGCATGAAGGCGGCAAATCCGAAGGGAATGGCAAAAACAATGGCAATCGTAACCCCAACGGCAATTGACTCAATGGCATCATTCATGGGAAAACTCCTTTTCTGACAATTTATGTAAGGCTTCTTTTTCTTTATAAGCAATATAGCGCATCGTTAAAATAAACCCGCCAATTGTGCCAAAAACAAGAAAAAGTGAAAATCCAATCGCTAAAGCTTCAATTGCATCCTGCATCATATCCTCCGACTAAGTGATTTTTGTGTTTACACTTCATTAGACTAGGCAAACAAAAAAAAGTTTCAAATTGCTCAAAATTGCATCTTCACCCCCTTTTTTGCCTGAAATTTGGTGGTTTTGAAACTTTTTCTTTTACAATCTGTCTAATCTGATAGGAGATTAATTATTTTGAGCAATGCAGATGAGTTGGTGCTGATTCGGCAAGCACAACAAGGTAACATGGCCGCTTTTGAAGCACTGGTCAACCAACACGCACAACTGGTTTATAACCTTGCCTTGCGCACCGTTTCTAACCCTCAAGAAGCGGAAGATATTGCGCAAGAGACGTTTGTGCGCGCTTGGCAAGCATTGCCGACCTTCCGCGTCCAATCTAAATTTAGCACGTGGCTCTATCGTATTGTGACCAACCTTTGCTACAATCGTTTGCCGCGTTTAAAGCAAGAGTTGTTGGCTGTTGATCCCAATGAGCAACTTGATTTGGAAGATAGAGAAACGGCCGTTGAAACGCAACTCCTGACAGAAGAGATAAAATTAGAATTACACCAAGCAATTGAGAATTTGCCGGAAAGTTATCGCTTACTCATCACCTTGCGTCATTTACAGGGAATGAGCTATGATGAGATTGTGACAGTGACCGACATGCCTCTGGGCAGCGTAAAAACAGGCATCTTTCGGGCTAGACGACAGCTGCGTCAAACCTTGACTCAACTTGAGGTTATCAATCATGAATGAACAAATTGAAACAGAAAAAATAGTAGATGAAGCAATCGAAAGTTATCCGTTGGCCGAGTTACCATCAAACTTTACCTTTCGTGTGATGGCTGAGGTAAACAATCGACCACAAGTTGCCATGCCTGAAAAGTTTCGTTTAGATTACCTGGATTTCCTCATTCCTGGTTTTCTGGTTTTGTTTTTTGTCATAGTTACGGCCGTTTTAACAGTTTTCTTCAACCTCAATTTTGACATCACGCAATTAGGTTCATCATTTTCTTTAAATTCGTGGCGGTCAATGGGTGTTGTCGCTGTCCTCTTTTTCGAAATGTGCTTAGGTGTCATTGCTTACTTCTATCTATGGTCTGAACGCTATTAGCGCTTGCTAGAAATAAATGTGGTTTGTTTATCCGCAGATTGCACAGATTACGCAGATAAATGATTAAAAATCTGCGTAATCGGCGAAATCTGTGGATTATTTTTGTAAGCTGCTTATTTCCGCTAATGGTTAACTGGCTGCATAGCTAACCAATTCATGAATCTGCCAGACCAGCGGCCATGTACAAAAATCCTGGTTGGCGAGTAATACGGCCGTAATTTCCGCTTCTGGATAATAGACAGCCTTAGCACTAACCCCATTGTCTTCCCCTTGGCCCAGCGTAAAAAGGACATTCCCTTCTTTGTCGAGCACAATGAGATTGGCAAACGCATATTTTAGATCATACGTTTCGCGTTCAATGTAAGTGACTTGGGGCGCGGGGTAGGTGTGAATTGTGAATTGTGAATTATGAATATCTAATGGTGAATTAGCCATTAATAATTGATCATTCACAATTTGCAATTCAATTGGCCCAATGATGTCAAATTGACCTTCCGACACCG
>JBNKHS010000092.1:0-12209 GCA_050290485.1 Promineifilaceae bacterium (SeqCode)
TGACAACCGCTTTGCCGCGCGGCCTGTCGGGGATGCCAGTAAATAAGTTTTCCCATTACCGTCGAGTAAATCGAGCAAAGCACGCAATGTTGTTGTCTTGCCCGTTCCTGGCCCCCCAGTGAGAATGGTGACTTTATTGGCAACGGCCGTATCCACGGCCAACTGTTGTTGCGGCGCTAACTGCAAAGGCGATTGGCGATCATACAATCCCCGCTGTTCCCCAACGCTTCTGCGTCCCATCCCAACCAAACGACTTGTCGGATGCCCAATCATCTCCTGCACCCGTTTCGTCACCCCAATCTCGGCAAAGTAAAATGCCGTCAAATAAACCGCATCCTCTACCTTAAGCTCATCATCTTTCTGCCCAGCATCATAAACAACACCTGATTCGCGAACAACCGAATCTCCAATCTCCGATCTCCGATCATCCCAAACCAACTGCTCCCGCTTCACAAATTCACTTGACTCTAACGCTTGCAAAACGGCCGTAATCTTCTCTGCATCCACACCCAAGATCTCCGCCGCTGCCGGCACCAATTCATCTTGCGGTACATAAACATGTCCCTCTTCCGCCATCCGATTGAGCGTGTACGCCAATCCCGCTTCAATACGACTGGGATCGTCTAACGCCAAACCCAATGCCCGTGCAATCTGGTCGGCTGTCTTAAAGCCAATCCCCCGAATATCTTGTACCAGTTTATACGGCGTGTTTTGCACAACTGACAAAGATTCATTTTCATATTTTTTGTAGATCTTAGTGGCTAAATTGGTAGAAACACCATGCGATTGTAAAAAGATCATCACATCCTTAATGGCGCGCTGCTCCTCCCAAGCCTTTGCGATTTGGCCCACCCGTTTCTTCCCAATCCCCAACACCTCATGCAACCGTTTGGGGTCTTCCTCGATCACGTCCAGCGTATCCGCGCCAAACTTATTGACAATGCGTTCCGCCATCACTGGCCCCACACCACGAATCATTCCCGAGCCTAAGTAACGTTTTATTCCTTCTGTCGTTGCTGGCAGGGATTGCTCACAAAATTGTACTTGAAATTGGCGTCCATGCTTGGTGTGGCTCGTCCACGTTCCTGTTAATTTGAGCCATTCCCCTGGCTGCACTTCGGGTAAATTTCCCACCACCGTGATCAGTCCATCTTTCCCTGATGCATATTTAAAAGGCAGCATATTGCGGCTGTCTGGTTTAAGCCGAAGCACTGAATATCCATTTTCTTCGTTATAATAAGTAATCCGTTCTACTGCACCACTGATCTTTTCCTCTGCCATACCCTCATTCTATCTCAAAATAAAAAAGGCTCTAAAAGAACACAATTCCCTTAGAGCCTTTTTGTACTCACATAACCTCAATTCAATAATAGATCGTAGATGACACGAGTTGCCCTAATTTGCCCGATCTTCATCAAAAAATCAGGCAAATCAAGTTTATCCGCAAGTAACCGAACGTTGCAATCTGCATTTTATTTGCAATTACACACTCAACAGACTACATCGTCTTCTCCAAAACTTGGCCACGCTTGGCAAAATAAGCTTCTGTTGCTTTACGTCCAGATTCCACCAACTTCCTTATCATCTCTTCCGATGTATTAAAGTCGGTGCCGCTGACTCCTAAATCATCAATAAAAACGGTGCGCGATTTATCATCAGGATGCATACTTCTTGCGTTGGCATTTTCTATTAAAAAAGAGGTCATCAAATCGGTATGGTAAACGGACTCAGTCAGTCCTTTGCTGCCAGCACCACACGCCAACAATGTCGCTATTATCGACCCGGCAGATGTCCCTGCCACGCGCCGTACACTGCTAAGCAAGCCCCATTCATCCATAACTGCCATGCACCCCGCATAAGCGGCACCTTTCGTCCCTCCCCCTTCGAACACCAAGTTTTCAATTGCCGTTGGTTCAAAACTCATGCACTTTTCCCCTTTTTAGTAACCAGGACCTGTGCGCAAATCGGATGGCGTTGCACGGAAGTAGTTATAATTAAAATCTTTTTGGAGGTTGTCGGCGCGCCACTTACGATCCAAAGCTAACATATCTTCTTGTAATTCAACAAATACTTCAGCCATGTCGTCTTTATACTTTTCATCCACGCCGTCTAGTAGATAGGTGAACGTTTCACCACCCTCACCAACCAATAACGTGAACCGGGCACATGCTGTGGCTAATCCTACACACATCAAAGAACGCCATTCATCAACGCCAGGTGTTCCTCGATCTTTAGGAATTTGTGAATTGCTAATACGAGGATCCATCGCGGCGTTAATGCCTGTCGTTCCATAAACTTGATGGCGGATAACCAAATGATGGATCGTGTCCGATGCCCAACGAGATACCCCAGCTTTTGTTTGAAATTGATCATAGCGGTCTGGTAAGCCCTTAAAAACAACTTGATTGATGCCACGATAGACATCTTGTAAATATTTATCGTTTTGTACGGCCGTATCATCCTCGTAAATAATGTCAATCAAGGCATCGGTATATTTGCGCCAAATAGCAACATATTCCATTTCCCAATTAATACATGCGTTTGGCAAAACCTCGCCATTATCCATTCTCATTGCATCTAAACGCGCGTCAAAATCTTCATCTTCTCCATAGTCGAAACTGTGGTAACTATCATTTAAATGATTAATGAGACCACTATGCGTCGTTGCAAATATCTGGCTAAAGACGGCTCCTTCTTGGACGAGATGCTCTGTCGTTAATTCTTCAGCCAACTCGTGTGAAAATAGGTGCAAATACATAAACGTACGGAAAGGATGATTATATTGACCTTGAGCATCGAAAGCATTATGAAAGACAGCCTCTAACAAATTATAGGTCATGTGAATTTCTGCTAAATGTTTACCACTAATCACTTGGAAATACATTGAAGCAAGTACCATGCTTTCCGCATGACGGAAGGTTGAGTCCATGGGGTTTGCAAGGATTTCTTCATCTGAATGGGGAGCAACGACAGATATAAGTTCTAGCTTTTCCTCTTCACTGTTTACACGGAAATATGCCTTACCCCCATAAGATTCATAATCCGCTTTGGTATCGTATTTCTCTAAGAAACGAAAATCCATCACCAATGTGCCATCTTCTTTATCGGGAGCTGGCTTCAAAAATGGATTGGCAATGCCGTACTCACCAAGATAGGCTAACAGTTGCCCTTCTTTATAGGCATCAAGCGCAGGTTTGGGTGTAGGTTTAATTTCTGGGATCGGTAATGAGTAGCCAAATATCTTTCTTAAGAAGATCTGTGGGTAAATATCGTACCCATTACTCCAAATATTCATACGTGGCTTTTCTTTTAGTGGGACTTTTATATCAGCTTGAGGGAAAAAGTGATCCATCAAAGCAATGATTTTAAAAACCTGCTTTACCTTTTTAATCTGCGTTCCAAATGCAGTTACATTTCCTTCAATTCTCTCTACCGCGGGGATATTCAAGACCTCAGGTAAAAATTCTGGATGCTGTTGATAATACGGCCGTAACTTGCTAACAGGTGGTGGACCATCTTTATACACTTCACTCAAATTAAGCGGTTTTGGAAAACGTTTGGCACTGATGAGTAAAAAGTACTGCGGCCCCCAAATCGCCAGACTAGCTGCAGCACGTAAATTATTATACGTTCGGGGATTGGTTTTCAACGTAAATACTAAACCTAAAATACAAGTTAAGATAAAGCTCCACATCAATAGAGAACCAGCAGGAATAACAGGGGCAACTTGCTGAGAAAACTCTGGGGATTCCCGCAGGACCATAACAATTGCACTAAAGGCAAGAAATCCCCCTATCGTGCTGAAAATATGGAACCCGGTACTTTTTAAGGGAGTTTCTGTCCCAATAACCAAGGCAACTAATTGCAATACAGCTTGTCCCATCAATAGATAGGCAACTGGATAACTACCAGGTGGTGGCGCATAAATCAACACAATAAGAAATTGAGCCACTTGCATGCCAAGAAGCACCAAGGGCACAGACGGGGCTCCACCAAAATAAAGAGCAACGCCTAATCCAAAGCAAGAAGCACCCATTAAAAACAAAATTGCCATACGCAAATTTGGATCAGGAATAACAATTGCACAAACAAAAAAGAATAGCGTCGTGGCCACTGGTGCTAAGTTCAAGAAGCGAATTTTTTGGATGAAAATCGTGAATCGATTGCGATTCTTCTGGAATGGCGTCCCACCCAAGAGTAAACCCAATTCAAAAACCCATCCCAATGTTCCCCCGAATATGGTAAAGACAAAAGGAAGAAGCACCCAAATCGCCACTTCGTCCCTGACTAACTGCATATACAAATAGATGCTGAGCCCAGACATAAAAACGAGGCTAAGAATAGATAAAAGGGAACTACCTATTGGATAAGTTGGCTGAGCAGGAATCTCAAATCGAATTGCATCAGCACTCTCGTTGGGGATTAAAGGAGTGCGATTGTCCTCGCTCCTTTCACTACTCGCCATGCCTTGTCCTACCGAAATTGCGTCCATTTTTCCTCCATTCGTCTTAAATTGTTGGGAGCATTGTTGATGACTGCGTTGATTGGTAAAAACAACAGAAAAATCATTTCTGTTGTGGGCGACAAGTTTGGTTGAATTTCAACAAATAAGGTCTATTAGCAAATATAGGCAAAATCAAACGGCCGTTTTATTCAAAATATATATTGGTGCGAAATGTTTGTCTTGCTAACTTGCAAAACCCAAAATATAGAATTGTGTGGAGTAGTAAAAGTAGCTAGTTGCTTGTGTCTTAACAAATTAATGTTGATTAATAGGCTTGCTGCTTTTAGGGGGCAGAGGAACAAATATTAGCGTAAAAATGATAAATGTAATTGCTCTAGATGCAAATACTTTATCTAAAATGCAGCAAAAACCACCTCAAATTGAGTATAAAATTATTTATTCAAATTTGCAAACAGTTAACAGGGAAAAACACGCTTTTGCCAAAGTTGATTTTTCAACGCAAAGGAGCAAAGGCCACAAAGATAAAAAGCGCAATATCTTCCTCAGTTTACTCAAGAAGCAGCGTACAACTTAGATTGTCTATGAAATTAAAAATGTATGATGTAGTCACAATTTAAAATTCGACTTGGGCATCCTGTTTTTGACGGCGCACAAGAACCACAATCATCGCCCCTAAGCAAGATAAAAGCACGATTGGCGTTAAGACAAACCATCCAACAAATGGGAATAAACCTCCAAGCGTGAGCAAGGTTGCTGATTTGATCGTTTGGCGAATCTCCGTAATTTTGCCTTCCCCATAAATGCGCCCCTGAATTATCATTGTCACGCCAGCTAATCCAATAACGGCTAATCCAAAAAGAGCAAGCAAAATAATTAAGGCAATCAAGCTGGCAAAATCACCACCTTGGAAGAGAATTGCGGCAATAACAAAGAAGAAAATGAAGTTAACCAACCCTATGGCAAAAGAGCGTCCAGGCGATCGCTGTAATACAGTTTGGGCTTGACTTACTTTGTTGGGAATAAGAGCTGGCAGCAAAACAAGCATTGCAACTAATGTAATGACGCTGCTAATAATAAGTAAAATAAGTCCGATAATCTCACCCATGAGAACCTCCATTGTTATTGGAAAAAAGTAAACGATTGCCCGCCAACCAAAGAACGGAAATGACGAGGATGATTAAAGCCCATTGCTGCGGTGGCAAATTAATGACAGGAATAAATTGATCCGTTTGTTCAAACACGGCCGTTTCCCAGCCATCAATCAACTCTGCAAACGCAACCGTTGGGAATTCAATATCAGTAATTAGCGCATTGAAAGCGATACGGCCGTTTCCCAACCAGCTATTCAAACGAGGCCACAGCTGCCACAGCAAAACCGCCGCCACCAATATTTGCAGCAGCAACAACCAGCGTCCCCACAACGATGTTGCTATATCCGACATCGATTCTTGGGCTACTTGTCGCTCAATCTGCACCGATAAATCTCTCGTTAACGGCACATCGGCGATTGCCGCAAATTGCATATCAAGAGACTGTAGTTCAGCCAAAAAGGCACGCGCCTCAGCCGATGCCGCCAATAATGCCTCAGCGTCTGCCCGCTGCGCATCATCCAATTCCCCATCTGCATATTCCTGAATTAAAAATTCTTCTCTCTCATTCATAGCCATCACACCGCTTGCTAAAAAACCTTAGGGCTTAGTTCTGAACAAAATAGTTCAGCCCCCAAATATTTCCTCTCTGCGCCTCCGCACCTCTGCGTTAAAATCATTCCCCTAACATTTGCATCAACATCTTCCGTGCCCGAAACAAATCGCTTTTTACACTGGATAACGGCCGTTCCAACAGGTCCGCAATTTCATCATACCGCATCTCCTGAAAATGACGACACTCCACCACCGCACGGTATTGCGGCGGTAATTTTAAGATGGCCAAACGCAGCTGCGTCTCTTGTTCAACACGGACCATCGTCTGCTCCGGTGTTGGTATTTGGTTCGCCCAAACATCCATACTAGGTGGCTCATCTGCGTTGGGGGCTATATCCGCCACAGACGTTTGTGGTCGTATTCGTTCCGATTCCAACCAGTTTAAACAGGTGTTCACAGCAATACGTTTAATCCACGGCGCAAACGCTCGTTTCCGATCAAACGAATCCAGTGCTCTGTACGCACGCAAAAAAGCTTCCTGTGTCGCATCTTCCGCATCTTCCCGTCGCCCAAACATACGATAGGCTACACTAAATACGGCCGTTTGATGTGCAGATACCAGCTCGCCAAAAGCGGCTGTGTCACCCTGCTGGGCGCGTAATATCACGCTTTGCTCTGCACCATCTGCCATCATAGTTCGTATCCTACATGATTGATACAGGAAAAGGAAAGAAAAGTTGCAAAACGTGATGCGTATGGCGTGATGCGTGATTGATCCGTAGAGTAGCTTTCGTTTAATGTTCCTTCACGCATCACGATTCACGAATCATAACATAGATATCTTCTATATAAACTATAGATTTATTCGATTATTGCATATTCGTGGTAATCGCCAAGCATTCTCGTTATACTGCCAGCATCATAAAATATTTTTATAGTATAAATAGGATTCATCAATGTTAAGTTTATTTGATCCTTTGCACGTAGAAGAAACATTCCAAACAAACAATCATTCATTAGAAGCACAAGTGGGAAATACCCCCTTGCTCCGTTTACAAAATACGGCCGTAAAAATGGGGCTACCCGCATCGGTAGAACTGTATGCCAAAGCCGAATGGTTCAACCCCAGTGGCTCCGTCAAAGATCGGGCGGCGTTGAGCATTATTCGCGTCGCTGAACAAGAAGGGAAACTGTGGCCAGGGATGACACTATTAGACTCCACCTCTGGCAATATGGGGATCGCCTATGCCACCTACGCGACCATGCGTGGCTACAAACTCAAAATCGTCTTGCCCGCCAGCGCCAGCCCCGAACGGATCGCCATTCTGCAAGCATATGGCGCGGAATTGATCTTTACCGATGGCAAAGAAGGCTCTGATGGCGCAATGCGTGAAGCACGTCGCTTGGCGACAAACGACCCTAGCCTCTTTTATGCCAATCAATACGACAATCCCGCCAACTGGCTTGCTTATTATCATTCGATGGGCAAAGAGATATGGCAGCAGACAAACGGCCGTATTACTCATTTCGTTGCTGGTTTAGGTTCTGGAGGCACATTCCGAGGCACAACAATGCGTTTGCGCGAACACAATCGAAACATTCAATGTATCTCCGTCCAAGCAGAAACACCCAACGAAGGGATCAAAGGGATGAAACATATGCCTAGCGCCATCAAACCGGGCATCTATGATGAAACTCTGGCAGATAACAACGTCCACGTTTCCGCACGAGAAATGGAACAGATGCGTACCATCCTCACCCAACAAGAAGGCATCCTCGTCGGTCCTTCCGCTGCGGCTACTGTGGCCGCTACGGTCAAAGTAGCGCAACAATTGCAAAAAGGCGTTGTCGTCACCGTTCTCCCAGACAACGGTCTAAAATACCTCTCTAAAAAATAGAAAAGTGATGCGTGATGCGTGAAAGAGCCACTCACGCATCACGTAGCTTCATTCCCAACCTGCCCCTGTCCCCCATCTCCGCTATAATCCACACATGTTAGCTTACATTTCTTCCCCTGCACGGTATTGGCTCATTGCACTTGGTGTGCTCTGGGCACTTTTTCTCTTTGGCGGTTTCATTTTTGGTCATGAAAGCGAGTCACATCGTATGCCCCGTTGGGCACGCATGGCCTCATCCATCACGCTTGTTGTCGCTGGCTGGAGTTGGTATCTCATCGCTTCAGCCGATGTCAAAACATACGCGCTTTTCATCGCCATTGGCATGACCTTTGGCTTGTTGGGTGACCTTGTCTTGGCAGGACTATTGCCTGGTGGGCGCAACGTGTTAGGAGGCATTGGCGCGTTTGGAATCGGTCACATTTTTTACATTATCGCGATCATTCGTTATGGCAATGCAACTGGACTCAATGCCCCACAAGCACGATGGGGCGCTCTGGTTGTGTGGTTGCTGATTGCCGTCATTGGCTGGTACGTTGTCGTCTTTCGTGGACAAGAAGCGTCGCTGCTGCATTGGGCAGCATTACCTTATGCCCTCCTCCTCGCCAGTACGGCCGGATTTGGCACGGGGCTTGCCTTGCAATCGTCTCTTTTTATTGGGCTGGCATTTGGTGGCGGTTTGTTCCTGTTTAGCGATTTGGTGCTGGCCGGGGAAATATTTAGCGGCCTCAAGTTTAAATATATTGGGGATGTTGTCTGGCTCACCTATGGCCCAGGGCAAATGCTTATTGTTTACTCGATTGGGTCTGCCATCAAGTTTCTACTGTAAGGTGAACAAGTTTTTATTTGGGTAATTTTTACAGTGTCTTTTTTTGCCCTGTATGCTTAAATAAGGTAACTTATTTGATTTGATAATAAAGGTGAACAATGATTTCAGCAATTGAAGCACTTGAACGATTAAAAGAAGGAAACGGCCGTTTTGTATCTGGTGTCCGCAGTTTAGACACCCTTATGAGTCAATCACGACGCAGTGAGTTAATTAGTGGGCAAACCCCATTTGCCGTCATTCTGGGCTGTTCCGATTCGCGCGTTCCCGTAGAAATTATTTTTGACCAAGGTTTGGGTGATTTATTTGTCATTCGTGTCGCAGGAAATGTTGTTGCTCCTTCTTTAATTGGTAGTGTGGAGTACGCGGTTTCCCAACTGGGCACCCAACTGGTGGTCGTGATGGGGCATACACAATGTGGCGCCGTGCAAGCTACCCTCCAAGAGCTACAGCAACCAACAGAAAATCAATCACGCAACCTGCGCTCAATTGTGGAACGAATACGGCCGTCTGTGGAAGAACTATTGGAAACAGATATCCGTCACGACCAAGCCATGCTAACCAAACACGCCGTCCGCTCCAACGTCCGCGTTTCTGCCTACCAACTACGCCACAGCTCAGAAATATTGGAACAGTTGATTGAAGAAGGAAAGCTGCTGGTTGTCGGTGCCGAATACGCTTTAGAAACAGGTGTTGTCGATTTCTTCGATGGGATGCCTGACACTATCTAACATATTCTTCAGTGAGCGAAGGCAGAATCCGAAATCCTTACTGCCGTGACAACTTTGCTGTCACCGGACAAAATGCCTCGTGCTTGCGCTCCACTGGAAGCATGGTTAGGCAGTAACGCATATAATAGAATTTGAGTTATCTGTCATGATGTTTCTTCGTCGGATACCTCTCCTTCAAGAAGCCAATTAACGTACACGATTTTCCACTGGCCATTCTGCTTCTCTAAGATTCTTGTCTCCCGGCTCAGGCCAGGCATGTCCATCTCTAAATCACCCGTATCCTGACCAAGCTGATCAAACGTTACCCAAGCCATATTCTCATTAATGTGAAGGTTAATATTATCCCGCCGCACGTTGCTAGCCGTTGGATTTGGTTCAGGATTAGTGGTCATTGTTGTTTTGACCCGACTGCTAAGAGCATCCCATCCCTCTATAACTGTAATACCGCCCCGTGCCCACCAACCAATCATACGAATATGAGGCGTGTGTAACCAACATTGAGACCAAGCCTCAAAATCCTTCCTCCAGAATGCAGAAGACTCGTCGGAAATAACCTGCATGATAGCGGTGGCGTCACTTTGTGATTCGTTCGCATTCATCATTTGCCCTCCATTTCAAAAATCAACCATTTATAAAAAGGGTGTTCAGAAACTAGCTGACTAACGATCGCTTAGACAGCTAGTGGTTTTAGAGTCGTTTATATGTTTTGCTTACTAGTACCCCTACCACATATTGGTCCGGTGGCTGCGGATCCTCGAGATGTTGAATCGTCATACCTAACTTTTGCATCACCTTTTGTGATGGCTTGTTTTTGTAACCTGTAGTTGCGATGATTCGCCCGAGTTTTTCATGTGTAAACAGATAATCCACAAGAGCGAAGGCAGCTTCTGGGGCAAGCCCTTGCCGTTGATAAGCAGGAGTAATTGCCCAATACAGACCTACCTCTGCCGTGGCCGGGGCATCGGAAACCCGATTGAATGCGGTCACCCTGTTGAATGTGTCCAAATAAGGCACAATGCCCACAGCCCCGATGAGTTCCCCTGTTTCTTTAGAGACAACGGCGCGCTCTCCATAGTGGGGTTGTTCGAGCTTGGCAAACATCTCGTACCCCAGCACGGTCCATTGTAACCAGCGTTCGCGTTCCTCCACAGGCAAATCAGAACCAGTGGCCTTGTTGAAAACATCATGAATAGCTGGCAGATCTTCCATAGTCAATTCTCGGATGATAAGTCGTTCTGTTTCAAGGGGTGGAATTCGTCTGATCATATTGTCCTTTGTTTGCATAGTCGCCGCTAAATTCTGAAACTGCCCAAAATCTCGTCATGAATTTGCTTTGTGGTTTTGCCCTCCGTGTACACCCTATCAGTTGCAATTTCCTGATTGGATGGGTGTGTAATCAAATAGCGAATTAAGCTCACGCCTCCAATAGTTGTCCGCTGCCGCATTCTACGTTCTAACACGGCGATTGATTCCCCAAGATCAGGTGAAGGCAACAATAGAAATACGTTTGGATAAGGTGCAAACAAGGCTTCAATGACTTCCAAATCTATTTCATCCTCAAAGATTGTTTGCCCCGCACCAAAATCTACAATACAGTCGTGATAATCCTCAAGTAACCGCTTAATAGCGTGAACATCGAATCTTTTCCAGTAGTCAAGAACTCCCTCGTTCCCTCTTGCTTTTTCAATCCGAATTTCTTCCTGTCTTGAATAGCCGATTTCTGCATAATAGCGTTTTCTTAGTCCATCTGATGACACCTGAGTGATGTTCAGTTTTAACGACAATTTTCTCCCAATTGTTGTCTTCCCCACGCCAACAGGACCAAGAAGAAAAATCTCCGTTGAACGCTTATCTAATTGAGCAATAATTTCGTTACTGGTTTCTTCTGGTGATTGATCTTTTGTGTAAACGACGTGCTTGGCTAATCGTTGATTGGATGGGTGGCGTAGGAAATATTCATTCCAGTTAAGTCCTCGATATTTGATCTGCGATCGTTCCTCTAATATTTGGATAGATTCTTCTACGCCACTACTGGGCAGAAGAAGGACAACTTTGTCATAAACGCTAGCGGCCTTCTGTACCCGGTCTATTAAATTCTTATGATCATAGATGGAGTCAAATGCACCAAACTCAATCACACCCGGACCATAATCCGCTAAAGCCTGTTCGACCACACTCGCTCGAATAGGCATCATATATTTAATAACGCCTTCAAACCCATCACTTTGGTAAATTACAACTCGTTTAGCAGGATCGAATGGGGTATGTTTCCGAAATCGATGCGCATCAGTGGACAGATCATGAAACGGTAATCTTAAAGACTTCGCTAGATATTTGCCTATCGTCGTTTTTCCAGATTTTTCAGGACCTATTAGAATAATCCCTGATGACATATCTTCACTCAATTTGCATATTCTGCCGACTTGTTTTGACCATCCAGCTGCAGCGATCATTTTATCCCACACTCGATTTCAAGTTTTGGAAATCCTCTGTTTGTGGGAGGGAAAGCAAGGCAGTCAATAAGGCATCCGGTGGCACAGTCAACTTTCGAAGAGAAAGGTCAAGCCACCCGCCTGTACTCGTCACTTTGGCCACCAGTTTGCTGTCGGCTCGCCAAAACTCATTACGCATGAGGAAACGACTGCCATC
>JBNKHS010000093.1:0-12071 GCA_050290485.1 Promineifilaceae bacterium (SeqCode)
TTCAGGAGAGAAGGGCCAAGCGGTCAGCGATAGCAACGGCCGTTGCTGCCAAGGCATTCAACACATTATGATCGCCCGGCACACGCAAGCGCGCCAACCCAATCATCTGATCTTCCATTTCAATCAAAAAGTCGGTGCCACCCAATTGATTCGGACGACAATCCACAGCTTGCAAACGATAAGTGATCTCTTTATTTTCTTCATCGGCAATCCCATACGTACTGACATCAATATCACTCAATTTAAGTTGCTTAAGCAGTTTTTGCACGCCCGCATCTGCACCACAAACAATCAGATGACCACCTTCTGGCAGCAATTGCGCAAACTGCTCAAATGCAGTCACATAATCAGCTTCGGTCGCGTAAATATCGGGATGGTCATGTTCCAAATTGGTGATGATAATCACCTCTGGTTTTAGCCCGTGGAACATACGATCATATTCATCTGCTTCGACGATAAAGTAGTCGCCTTCACCAAAACGGCCGTTACCGCCCAGCGATGGCACAACTCCACCCACAATGACAGTCGGGTCAAGTTCTGCTTCCATTAAGATTTGGGCAATCATCCCCGTTGTCGAGGTCTTGCCATGTGTGCCCGCCACGGCAATACCAATGCGATCTGCCATGAGCAAGCCCAAAAATTGGGCACGCTTCAACACGGGAACGTTTTCTGCTTTGGCCGCAACCACCTCAGGATTCGTTTCCGGAATCGCAGAAGAAATAACAACAACATCCGCCCCTGCGATTTGTTCCGCTTTGTGTCCTTCGTAGATCGTTGCCCCATTTGTTTGCAGTACGGCCGTTATTTCATTCAAATTCATATCCGAGCCAGAGACGACAAAACCACGCCCCTGCAAAACCTGCGCAATCGCCGACATCCCCGATCCGCCAATACCGATCAAGTGAATATGCATATTCGGTTCAAGCACAAATTCTTTATCAGACATCTCAAAAACCTGTTTTACTAACATCCTTTAAACCAGTCATCAGTTTTCAGTGGTTAGTTTTCAGTATCATTCGCTGAAAACTGATGACTGAACACTGAACACTCTAAATCCCTAATCTTTAGATCATCACAATAATCAAGAATAAGAATACCAAGACCATTATATAACCCAGATAAGGTACCAAGAACGGAATCGGCAATTTAGAAATAATGTTATATGCCGTCGACCCTACTTCAGGTCTTACAATAATCGTTGGGTCAAACGGGTAAGCCACACCAGGCGCTAATTGTACCCAGTTCGACGCACCACCAATCTGGTATTCTAAAAATGCCCATAAAGCACCAACAACCAAATACCCATTGATCGCCCCAACAATGCCACCTAATAACTTATCTTGTAAATTATCGCGTGGTTTAAGGCGCTGCCCTAATCCACTCGATATCCGTGGCCCCTGATAACTAAAGAAAGTAATCATCAAATGAATCCCTGCAAACAAAAAAAACTGTCTGCGGTGGGCCAATGTTGGGTCGCCCAAGCTTTCTGTTGTCCATCCAAATAGATTAACCAATAAAAATCCAAATTGATTAATGGCAAACAGTGACAATATCAATCCAGATGCAGCCACAATCTCTTTCGCCCAGCCACGTAATGAGCCAGAAAGAGCAAATAATAAAATCATCATCCAAAAAAGGACAGATAAACTAATCATTTACAGAATCCAACTGTCCTTTGGCAATGGAGCGAATCATGTTGGCAAGATTACTTGCCCCATTGGGTATATCCATTGCTTTGGCCGCCTGGCTCATATCAGCCAAACGACTTGGGTCATTAAACAATGATTGTATGGTTGTTAAAAGTTCATCACCCAACTGCTCATCTGTCAGTTGAACGGCCGTTCCTCGTTCACACAAATAATCCGCATTGACCTTTTGGTAACGCCATGCCCAGGCCAAGGGCACCACAATTGAAGGCAGACCAAAAGCGGGAAATTCACCTAAGGTACTGGCGCCAGCCCGCGCCACTACCAAGTTTGCCGCACGATATGCTGCCCCCATTTCTTCATGTAAATAAGGGTAAGCACGATAATATGTGCGTTGCTCATCACTTAAAGTCGCTAAGTTTGCTTCCACTTCCGGCCACGTCAGCGTGCCGCTGATATGGATGATTTGTAACGTTTGCAACAGTTCAGGCAAGACCGCCATCAAGGCACGGTTGATTGCTTGTGCGCCACGGCTGCCACCAAATACAAACAAACACGGCCGTTCTGGTTTTAAATCGAACTTTGCCAACGCTTCCGCTTTGCTCAGCTTCGTCGCTTCTCGCAATTCTGGGCGTACCGGATATCCTGTAACGACTAATTTCTCTTTGGGCACAAATGCTTCCGAGCCTTGCGTTGTAGCTCCAACCTTTTGCGCATACCCTAATGAAAATCGAATGGATGCCCCTGGTTCTAAATCCGGCAAATAAATGGAAATAGGCACCTTTTGCATCCGACAGGCCACGGTCACAGGAGCCGCCATGTAGCCACCCGTCATAAACATCGTATTTGGCTTAAAACGACGCAAAATCTGGTTTGCCGTGAATACACTGCCCGCCAACTTCGCCCCATTGATCACTTTTTTGTGCACGGGAACACCAGCAATGGCACCGCCAGAAATTGTCTCTAAGGTAAGACCTGCTTTAGGAACCAATGTCTCTTCCATCTCGCCTTTTGTACCGATCCACAAAAAATCGTCGTTTTGTAACCCTTTTTCTTTAAGTGCAGTAACGGCAGCCAAAGCGGGATAAATCCCACCCCCTGTGCCGCCCGCACAAATTAATACTTTCATGATGGTCAATGATAATGAAACTAATTTTGATATTTGTCATTCCCACGAATGTGGGAATCCATCAAACTTATCATCATGGATACTCGCTTGCGCGAGTATGACAGATGTCAGCTAAAAACTAATATCATCGCTCCTTTCATCTGTGTCATCACGTCTTGGTTCCAGCCAAATGTTGCGCTGGTGCTCAACCACATCACGTGATTGCACAATTTCCGGTTCGCTCGGTTCGGCACGCACAGGCTGCCCCAGATCCATATGATTACTGTCTGTCTGGGCTACACGTGCTGACCGTTGTCGTGGTTGGATGACACGTGGTTGTCGCCGTGGCCGTTCCTTTGTCTTTTTACGCTCGCTCAGGTTAACAGGTTTCGGCTGCGGCCGTTTTTGAATGGCCGAATCTCGGGAAATGCTCAATAAAATACCCACACCGACTAGCGAGATCACCAATGAAGAACCACCATAGCTTAAAAATGGCAATGGAATCCCTGTAAAAGGAATAACAGCCGTAATCACCGCCAAATTAATCAATGATTGATACCCTAGCCAACAACTAATACCCATCGCCAACAAAAAGCCATAACTATCGCGTGCTTGCATGCCCACTTTTACACCACGCCAAACCATCAGTGCTAACAGACCAATAACCGATAACGTGCCTAAAATGCCCAATTCTTCGCCTAAAATAGCAAAGACACCATCCGTGTGCGCCAAAGGCAATGGGCCAAATTTTTGCGTACTTTCACCCAAGCCCACACCCGCAAAACCACCACGTCCCAGGGCAATTAAGGATTGTTGCACATGCCAACTTGCTTCTGTGGGGTCGCGTAGAGCAGTTGTATAGGCATCGACACGTTCAGCGGCATGGGGCAGGGTAAACATCAAAATGACAAACGCGCTGCCACCAACGAGGCCAGCTAACACAAATTGACGCCAATCGGCACCAGCAATGAAGAAAAGGGTGAAACAGGTGGCGGCAATCAATACGGCCGTACTGAGGTCAGGTTGGCGTACAATCAACGCACAAATCGTCCCTGTCAAAATAGAAAAGGGAATTAGTCCGTAACTCACCAACTTAATGCGATCCCCTTTGGTTGACAGCCAGTGGGCGATATACAAAATCACTGCTAATTTCGCTACCTCAGAAGGTTGATAGGAACCTTCATAAAAACCACGCTGCGCCCCAAAAATCGCCTCACCAAAAAAGAGAACAATGATCAAACCAATGACCGTCACGGCCAGTAAAGGGACAGAAGCACGGCGCAAAATGTGATAATCGAACTGCATAATGATCAACGCGGCAGCCAAACCAATGACCAACGCCAACATCTGGCGCTCAAAATAGTAGGTGGGCTCATCCCAAAAACGCAACCCATAATCAAAGGTCGTGCTGTACACCATCATCATCCCAATGACGAGCAAGCCTAAAATGGCTAACAATAACCAATAATCAAATTGGAATCGTAAACCTGGTTTTACACGATTACTTCTTTTACGAACGACGTTTACAGAAGCCATTACATATCCTCAAAATGATAAGCAGTTCATGGTTTGGTAATTAAGTAATTGGGTAATTACTCAGCTACGCAACACCACTTTCATCAATACCTACAATTCTTTTACCATGTCTCTAAAAATTTCGCCGCGTTGGGCAAAGTTATCAAATGCATCAAAGCTGGTACCACCGGGAGAGAGTAAAACAATATCGCCAGAAACGGCCGTATCTGTTGCCAATTCCACCGCCTGCGCCATCGTCTCCACTCGGCGTACATTTGCGAATTCAGCAAGCTTTTCAGCTAATACCTCAGCCAGCTCACCAAACAAAACCACTTCCTTTACCTTTTGGGGAACAATGGATGCCCAGCTGTCCCACTCCATATCCTTATCTTTACCACCCGCGAGCAAAATAATTGGTTCATCAAAAGCGTTAACCGCAGCCAAGGCACGTTCTGGTGCCGTGGCAATGGAATCGTTAATGTATTGCACACCGCGCAGTGTGCGCACCAATTCCAAACGATGTTCAACACCCTTAAAGGTTTGAATCGCATGGCGCATCGCGTCTACTTCAATACCAGCCGAATCGGCTAACGTGACTGCTGCCAAGACATTAAGGATATTGTGACGACCGCGTAAGCACACCTCATCTGTCGTGCAAATCACTTTTTCGCTGCCGTTGCGTAACACGATTTGTTCGTCACGCAAAAAAGCACCATCCGCTACTTCTTCCTTCATGCTAAACGTGCGCAGATGCCCTTGAATGAACGGCCGTAATCCCATTGAGCCCGCATCATCGGCACACAACACCGCAATGTCATCTGCCGCTTGATACTTAAAGATATTGGCCTTTGCCTCTGTATACGCTTCCATCGTCTTGTGCCGATCCAGATGGTTGGGCGTTACATTTAAAACTGTGGCGATGTGAGGGCTTTGTGTCCATACCTCTAATTGAAAACTCGACAGTTCTTGCACAACCACATCATCTGCGGTCATTTTGTGCAGATCGGCAATCAACGGCTGGCCGATGTTGCCACCAACCCAAGTCCGTCGTCCCGACATCTGAGAGATGACACCGGTCAAAGCCGTCGTGGTTGTTTTGCCTGCCGACCCCGTAATGCCAATAACGGCCGTGGGCGCCCGCCGAATAAATTCTTGCGAATCATTCGTAATCGGAATGCCTTTCTCACGTGCCGCTTGCACAAACGGTGCATCTGCAGGAACGCCACCACTAATTGCTACCATGTCACTCTCATCTAACAAACTCATCGGATGTTCTCCCAAAACAAATTTCACGTTGTTCCCAGCAAACTCAGCCATCTCATCTTGCAACTGTTCTGCTGAACGCAAATCCGTTACTGTGACATCCGCGCCAACTGCTGCGGCATATCTTGCTAAGGCCTTGCCTTGCCGTGCAAAGCCTAAAATCAACAATCGTTTTCCTGTTAAACTATCCATCTTCATTCACAGTTTTCTGTATTCAGTAATCAGTTTTCAGAGATGGATTCGATCTGAACACTGAATAGTGAAAACTGAATACTTATCCTTTTAAACAAGCGCCAGGGCAATACCTACCATCGCACTCAAAATGCCAATCAGCCACCAACGCTGTACAATTTGCGTTTCACTCCAACCCAACAACTCAAAATGATGATGCAGCGGAGCCATTTTAAACAAACGCTTGCCACCCGACATTTTGAAGTACAACACCTGCAACGTTGACGACAACATCGTGGCAATGGGTACGGCAGCGATGATTGGTAAAATCAACCATTGATTGGTCAATAAAGCAACAACACCTAACGCACCACCTAATGCTTGTGAACCCACATCACCCATAAACATTTGTGCAGGTTTGGCGTTGTACCAAAGAAAAGCAAAACATGCGCCAACGACAATAAAACAAAACGTCACCAAAAACTGTTGATCTTGCCAACTGGCGATAGCGCCATATCCTAAAAAAGCAGTGGCCGCAATAACCCCAGCTAACCCATCTAAACCATCGGTAATGTTTACCGCATTTGCCGATCCCGCAATGATCACAACCGCAATGGGAATGTATAAAATCCCGATGTTGATTAAAACAGGAACAGTTGGGATTGCCATCCAACCATTGCCATCATTAACGGCAAAATAGATGAGCAAAGCAGCAATAAGCGCGATCCCTAGCTGAATCCAAATCTTGACCCGCGCCCGAATTCCTTTTTCGCCATGGGGGCGCGGATGAAACCCAAGGTAATCATCAACACCACCTAAAATAGAGTACGCCACCATGACACCCATGGGGATAAAAATACTTTCGGCCGTTTCAATCTCTTGAATGATACGCACAATGTTGACCACCACGGTGACCACCACAACCCAAAAGACAATGAGCACACCACCCATCGAGGGAGTTCCCATCTTAGAGAGGTGGGATTCTGGGCCATCAATTCGTATCTGTGCGCCTAAGCGCAAACGTTTCATAATTTCCACGACAGGGCCGCCCCAAATGACAGCCATCAAAAATGTGACAGCACCTAATGCTAATGAAAATGCCATTAGTTGTACCGTCCTACTGCGTTAATAATTTTGTCCATTTGCATACCTAATGATCCTTTGACAAGGATCATATCACGCTCAGCGATGATCGATTCTAGAATCGGTACGGCCGTTTCTGAATCTTTAACCTTTATGACATGATCTTCTGGCATGCCTACCTTAATCGCTTCTTCCGCAATCCATTCTGCACGACGTCCTACAGTAATTAAACGCTGGGCCACATCCGCTGCGCGTCGCCCAATGAGGCGATGGGATTGTTCTTCAACTGGACCCAATTCCAACATATCACCCAATACAGCAATATGCCGTCCTTGCAGATCTTCCAAGAGATTTAGTGCAGCCATCATCGATTCTGGATTGGCGTTGTATGTATCATCAATAATCGTCGAGTTTTTGGGACCAGGTACGGTAACAAGCTTGAGCTGAACGGCCGTTGCTTGCAAACCACGAATAATTTGATCCCAACTCAATCCTTCAACCAAACCAACTGCGGCGGCACGTAATGAAGTATGGACACTGTGACGCCCTAACAAGGGCACATGAATCGTCATTGCTTCATGCTTATGGTGCAATGTGAAGCGAATGCCATCCAGCCCCATCGATTGAATATCATCTGCCCATACATCTGCCGTTGGGTCTAATCCGTAAGTGAAAATTCGTGCTTGGGTATGGTCAGCCATCCCCATCACACGTTTGTCATCTTTATTGAGTATAGCTACGCCATTGGCAGGCAATGCTTCGACCAGTTCTTGTTTGGCAGCAACTATCGCTTCCATGCTGCCCGCCCGTTCCATATGCACAGCCCCAATTAGCGTCACTAGCCCAACCTGCGGGGAGCTCATTGTGCACAATGTTTTAATCTCACCAGGAACATACATAGCCATTTCTAAAACTGCTTTCTCATGATGTTCGCGCAAACCAAAAAGCGCCATCGGCAGGCCTAAAATGCTGTTGCGATTGCCTGGTGATTTAAAGGTGCGATATTTTTGTGACAAGACTGCGTGCGTTAACTCTTTGGTAGAAGTTTTACCAACGCTGCCTGTAATACCAATCACTTCTACATCAAAGCGATCGCGCCATGCTTTAGCCGCAGTCTGCAAAGCTTTAATTGTGTCATCAACCAACAAACAAATTGGCTGTGTAAAGTCAAAGGAAAGCTCAGCCTGCGAATCACGCATATCCACTATTTGTAGATCGTCAGATAACGGCCGTTCTACGAAAGCAGCAATCGCACCGTTAGCAAGGGCTTGCGTCACATAATCATGTCCATCTACATTTTCGCCTTTGTAGGCAACAAAAACCGACCCATGAACAACCTCACGGCTATCCATGACCACAGACGCAACAGCCGGCTCATTGCCGGTTGTCTTGTAATTCGCTATCGGTTCGATAATATGACCTAAAGTTAACATAATTATGAACTGTGAATTATGAATTATGAATTGTGAACTTTTCGTAATTCATAATTTTAAATTCCTAATCCCCTTGTCGTGCCGCCAGCACGTCTGCTTGCAAGCGAATGTTGTCTGGTGGAATGTCCATCAATACCACCAGCTCTTCAGCTAAGCGAGCAAACGTTGGTGCCGCCGTATACGACCCCCAAGGGGCAGCCTGCGGGCGATCTAACTTAACATAAATCAATATCTCAGGGTTGTCAGCAGGCAACCAACCAATAAACGAAGCAATCGTATCTGTCGGATGATAAATACCGTTTTCCGCAATTTGAGCAGTTCCAGTTTTGCCAGCAATGGTATACCCATCAATTTGCGCCTCCGGCACCTCACGAGCAACGGCCGTAATTGCCATTGTTGTCGTTTGCTGTGCTGCTTCTGGGCTAATGGGGCGACCCAGAATAGAAGGTTCGTGCACAATGACATCATTTTCGGTACGAATCTCTTGCACAACGTAGGGTTGCATCATCACGCCCCCATTGGCAATTGCAGAAACGGCCGTAAGCATTTGCAACGGCGTAACCGCAATACTTTGCCCATATGCATTGGTAGCCAACATAGATTCCGTCCATAATGGATCACCCGGCAGTGGCATTTGCCCACTCGCCTCAGCAAATAGATCAATATTAGTAGGACGACCAAAGCCAAAGCGCTGCATATAATCGTAATACAAATCAGCACCCAACGATGTCGAAAGTGTTGCCGCGCCCACATTCAATGAACGTGCCAACAAAGTGGTCATGTCTGTCGTTCCGGGAGCACTACGATCCCAGTTTACTGTTTTGTGTCCCCCAACTTCCAAAACACCTGCATCGTAATACGTCGACTGCGGTGTAAATTTGCCAGAATCAAGTGCTGCAGCCATCGTCACTAACTTCATTACCGATCCCGGTTCATGTTGTTCCTGATACGAGGGGCTGAATAATGACTTCGCATCCGTTTCAAAAAACTTGAACGGATCATAACAAGGCGCACTTGCCATCGCTAAAATAGCACCCGTACGCGGATCCATGACTAAAATCGAACCACTTTGCGCTTGATATTCCTGTATAGCTGAAGCTAAACGTTGTTCAACAGCGTGTTGAATGGTGCGATCTATCGTTAACACTAAATCAGCACCTTCGCGAGCAATCACACTATCCTGTTGCGTCAATGGCGAGATATTGATCGTCTTGCTAGCTGCTTCCCCCGCTAACTCAAGTTGGTAAAAAGCCTCAACACCTGCACCGCCTTGTCCTTCAAAATCAACGTAACCTAATGTATGACAAAGCAAATCACCTTGTGGGAAAAAGCGGCGCGGCAGGGGATCTATTTGTATACCATCATAAGGCAAGGTACGAATCAGATCGGCAATTTCTGGCTCGACACGCCCTTCAAGCATGGCAAAGGATTGGTTCGATTCTAATATGCCTAAAATCTCATGACGTGGTTTCTCTAAAATAGGGGCTAAGGCTGTAGCCAATTTGTCTGATTCTGTCACCAATCTTGGCGAAACACTAATTTGATAATCGGCACTGTTGGCAGCCAATACGGCTTCATTACGATCGTAAATGGTGCCCCGATCTGGCCTGGCAATGACCAACAACTCATCGCTGGCACGTTCTGCCCATTCGGGCCCATGTACAATTTGGAACTCGACCAAACGAGCCACAATGATCAAGGTAACAACAACCATTGCGACAAGCACAATGCTGAGTCGTCTTTTTTGGCTATTGCTCACGTGCTTCTCCTTGCATCAACTCATTGATTTGGTCGTTAAAATACAACATGAGTGCCTCTTCGATGCTGTTGGGTGGAACAGGAACGGCCGTTTCTGGTTCAATAACCGCAAATGGATCGTATCCTGCACCAATAGGATAATCTTCAACAATAACAAATTGCACATCATCCGGATTGGCCTGAACAAACCCTTGTCGCACCGCTTCGCTTTGTAAGCGATCTAATGATTGTGCTTCAGCGATCTTTTGCTCCAGTGCTGCATTTTCCCGCTTCAGTTCGATCAACTCATTTTGTAATATTTGTACTCGGCGACCAACGGTAGCGGTACGGCTTGCTTGCGTTAAATAAATGGTGCCAAGCAAAGATCCCAAGATCAACACAACAGCCCAGCCTAAAGCGGCTTGGGCTTCGGTTAACTTATTCAACCTCTTGAATTGATCGCGTGTTTGCCGTGCCATCATAATTTTAGCGATTAGCTGTTAGCTCATAGCTGTCAGCTTTTGTCTTTCCTTTTGGCTTCTGCTGATAGCTGACTGCTGTTAGCTATTAGCTATTTTTTCTATCACCCGCAATCTAGCACTGCGACTGCGGCTGTTTTGTTCAATCTCTGCTGCCGATGGCTGAACTGCTTTCCGTGTAATCAGCCGCACCAACGCAGGACGATCTTCTGGTGATGTGGGGTATCCTGGTGGTGGCATTTTATCCTTGCTTAAATCGCGGAATACGTTTTTGACAAAGCGGTCTTCTAATGAATGAAAACTGATAATTGCTAAACGGCCGTTTTCCTTTAACAACTCAATTGCAGCCATCACACCAGTGCGCACATCATCCAATTCATGATTAACAGCGATCCGCAGCGCCTGAAATATTTGCGTTGCGGGGTGCTTTCGGCCTCGCTTTGGGCTATGGTCGGCAACCAAATTTGCTAATTCCGTTGTGGTCATGATCGGCCGATTCTCTACAATCAATTTTGCCAATTTACGACTCCGTTTCTCTTCACCATATTCCCAAAAGATCGTCGCCAACTCCGTTTCTGTTCGGTTGTTAATTAGATCTGCTGCTGTTTCACCTTTCGTGGTGTCAAAGCGCATATCCAATGGGCCTTCCTTCATAAAGGAAAATCCTCGTTCTGGATTATCCAGTTGTCGGGATGACAATCCCAAATCCAACAAAATACCATCAAAGGATTCAAACCCATGTTGAGCAGCAACTTGTTTCATCTCGGCATAGCTTGCATTGATAAACGTGACTCGATCACCAAATGTTGCTAGCTGTGCCTGTGCAAAACGAATGGCTTCAGGATCTTTGTCAAAGGCCAAAACGCGCCCTGTGGGCGCGGATGCTTCTAAAATGCCTGCGGTGTGTCCACCAGCTCCGACCGTTCCATCAAGATAACGGCCGTTTGGTTGTGGTTGCAAATGGGTGAGAACTTCGTGGTATAAAACGGGAATGTGTTCGTAACTATCCATGTATCATGTTTTTAAGTGTCAGGCGTCAGGAAACTTGACACTAAATCCCAATATCTTCCCAACGGGCGGCATCTTCATTACTTTCAATCGACTGCCGCACCGCTGTCCACGAATCACTACTCCATAGCTCTACATAGTTGAACATACCAGCAATAACAACCTCACCTTCAATGCCAGCAAATTCACGGAGGTATGGTGGCAATAAAATGCGTCCTTGACGATCGGGGGCTAGATCAATCGCACCAGAAAAGACCCGCCGACGAAACGCGCGCACATCTTCATCGGATAACGGCCGTTCTGCAATACGTTGTGCCATTTCTTCCCACCCATCCATCGGAAAGAGCATCAAGTTTTGGTCAAAACCACGGGTGACAACAAGACCAGCCGCCAACGATCCGCGAAACTTTGCCGGAATCGTAATACGCCCTTTGTCATCAATGTTGTGTGTGTATTCACCCAAAAACATGATCTTCTCTTTTTAGAACAATTGTTCTAGTCGCTCCATTTTACCATACATTTTAGTGGGAATCTTAACTACTTTAACCCATTTTACCCCACTTTCAACCACTACAGGCCACAGTATACACCAAAGCCCCACTAATGTGAAGTGGCGAACCCACCACAA
>JBNKHS010000094.1:0-11949 GCA_050290485.1 Promineifilaceae bacterium (SeqCode)
TAAAGCAAGGTGCCGATGCTGTTGCCGCCATAATCAGGTTGCCAATCGAGAACGTCCGTATTCAAATCGTCCAACTCGCCTAAACGATCATATAAACGGAAACGTGCCGCTTCCAATATCCAGACGAGGCGTCCAACCTCTGGTTGAAAGTTGTCCAGAACTTTTACTTCATGAGGATTTTCAAAATCTTTGATCATAAATTCTCCAAATCTAGCGGTGGCTGAGCTTGTCGAAGCCAAAGCGGTCATTGCTCGGTGTTCAGGCCAGCCTTCGACAAGCTCAGGCCTCGTTAAGATATTTATGATGCAGTAAGGTTTTGGGAGGTAAGACCATCTGAAAAAGTGGAGGCATGATGAGCAAACGACAAATTATCGTCGAGGACTATTCCCAAAACGAAATTGCTAAAGGCGTTGTTGATGAAGATGTACAGTTGTTTGAAGGGGCGTGGTATTTTGATGAAACGGCCGTTAATTTTGCCAACCTTATCCTTACAGAGAGGATCTACATTTGCCCCTACAAAGGAAAATGCCATTGGATTGATTTGCAAACGGAAAACGGCCGTATCGAAAATATCGGCTTCACTTACTACCAAGTCAATCCCGGCTACGAATTCATCCAAAACAAAATTGCTTTTTATGCAGGCAACCGCGAAGCAACAACACAATACGACAAACGCATTGAGACTGTAAATTCAAATTAGAAGGTGAGCATTCATCCTTCATCCCTCATTATTCATAACTTTTATACAGGAGCGACAAATGGCGAAACAATACGACGCAATTATTATTGGTGCAGGGCAGGCGGGTGTCCCAATGGCCCATAAGCTGGCAGACCTCAATTGGAAAGTCGCATTTATCGAGAAGGAGTATTTAGGTGGGTCTTGTATCAATTATGGCTGTACGCCAACGAAAACAATGGTTGCCAGTGCGCGTGTCGCCCATGTGGCCCGCCAGGCGGCAAAATATGGTGTTAATGTAAGTGATGTGACTGTCGATTTGGCTGCAGTTGTTAAGCGCAAAGATGACTTGGTGCTTTCGTGGCGTCATGGACAGCAAGAGCATGTGGATAAGCGCCCAACGCTGGATTTGTATCGTGGACACGGCCGTTTTCTTGATGCGCATACGGTTGCAGTCAATGAAGAAACACTGACCAGCGATAAAATCATCATCAATACTGGAACTCGTCCGCGCATTATTCCTTTAGAAGGTTTGGCAGATGTGGAATATCTTACCAATCGCAATATTATGGATTTGCAAGAGCTGCCCGAAAGCATGGTCTTTTTGGGTGGCAGCTATTTAGGATTGGAATTTGGGCAAATGTTTCAACGCTTTGGCACGCAGATTCATCTCATCGAGTACCAAGATCGAATCATTAGCCGCGAAGATCCCGATGTATCTGAGTCGTTACAAAAAACGCTAGAAGCGGAAGGAATGAAGTTCTATTTGGGGATGTCGGCCAAAGCAGTCACCAAAACAGAGAACGGAATTGCCGTAATGGTGGAAGACAAAGAAGGACAAGAACACGTGATTTCTGGCGAGAAGCTTTTCTTTGGCATTGGGCGTACCCCGAATACAGATGATCTTGGCCTGGATGAAGCGGGGATTGCCACAGACAAGTATGGATACATTCAAGTCAATGAGAAGCTAGAGACGAATGTGCCCGGTGTTTGGGTGTTGGGCGACGCCAAGGGTGGTCCTGCCTTTACCCATGTTTCATATGATGACCATCTGATTTTGTACGAGAATTTGGTGAATGGTGGTGATAGAACGACAAACGGCCGTATTATTCCCTATGCCCTCTTTACCGATCCAGAAATGGGACGAGTGGGCCTCAGCGAAACCCAAGCCCGTGAGGCTGGCTACAATTTAAAAGTGGGTAAAATTCCAATGGAGTGGGTGGCACGTGCTATTGAACGCAGCGAAACCAACGGTTTGATGAAAGTCGTGATCGATGCCGATACGGACCAGATTTTAGGGGCAACTATTTTAGGCATAGATGGTGGCGAAGTTGTGCAAATTTTGATGGTCGCCATGCGCAATCAAGTGCCTTGGACAAAGTTCTATCGTGATATGTACATTCATCCGACCGTTGTTGAAGGGGTTTTTACGCTGATGGATAATGTGCAGGACGTGTAATACGACTGATTTATCTTAAGCGCCTTTTTAGAAGCGTGATACGTGATGCGTGAACATTTTCTCACGTATCACGCATCACGTATTTATAATCCATCATCCCCATCATCGTCAGGGCCTTGAGTGGTCCACCCTCCCGTTGAGAAGATGGGCAACCATGCCGTAGCGTTGAGCAAAGATGCTTCTTGTTGAACGGTTCGTTTGAACCAATCGCGCCATGTTTGTGTGCTTCCTATTTCGCGCTTATTTAGCAGGATGCCTGTACCGTTCAATATCAATCCCACTTTGTTTTGATCTTCTTGCAAAAAATACGTATCCACTTGGGGTAATGCTTCGATCCATTGGGCAAATAAATTGTACATTCCTTCTAATTTCGGCGTATCTTGCGACCAGTAATGATGGTTCACTACTTGTTTATCCTTAAGAAGGAAAGCGAGAAGTTGTTTACTGGTTGTTTGTACTACTTCTTTGGCCACCTCGAGTGAAAGTTTGTTTTCATCTTCATAAGGGAAAAAGGTAGTCGGATTGTGTCGTTTACGTAGTTTTTTCTCCCATTTTTGTTTGAGAGCACCTGCTGCTTGAGTGAAGTGCAGTTGTTTGAGGGCGGTGATGTAGGTATACGGCCGTATCGCTGGTACGGGATGATTGCCGTCATCAGCAATAAATTCAGAGTAAGAAGTGGTCAACAATAGATCCTCGAAATCCAACCCAATGACAGGCCCCGCCACCAATGTGCCATACACATCACAAAAGATCTCCTCAAGCCAGTTCAGCACCATTGGGTGCAGATCGATTTGTTCATGAAGTTGAGATATTAAGCCCGGCGAATGACGATACACATAATGCCCAATTTCATGAGGTATGGCCAGTAAATCTTGTTCGACATCGATGCAAGTGTAAGGGATTGAGATTAACGCCGTTGGTGCGTATGGAATGAGACGGATGTTTGGTGATTTGTCGAAATAAGTGATCACCCCCGTTTCTTTGAGTAAATTATTTTCAATGGCGACGTTTATGGCTAATTGGGCTAATTTGTCTGCTTTTTCCAATGTCGGGCGTAAATGTTTCTTTTGCCTTTGCCCTGTTGCTTGTTGAAAGAGTGACATATCATAAACAATTTGATCAAGTGTGGCATGCATCACATGCTCTTTGGGATAGTAAAGTGAAGAACAAAGATTTTTATTTTTGAAAAAGCCGTTATAGAAGAAATTGAACTGCGTATCCCCAAATACGCATAAACTGGCAACAAGTGAACACATCATTTCCATCCAAGGGTCACTTTGCGCTGCTTTTTTATATTGCTTCGCTAAAGCTGTCAGTAATGTTTCCAAGGTCCCCCACCTCTTTTCCCATACCGAACTCATGGATTTATACTCCTTATCCAAACTAAACCATACAAGTACGTCATATCCGATTGTCAAAATACGATAAACGAGAATGAATAGCCATTTGGCAACATATGATTGAGATAAACGCTGTGCTTAGCTGGCAACTGAGCACATTTGATTAAATCATAATGTGGTAGCGCTAACTGAGCGTTAATTGCTGTAATTATGTTGCTTTTGATGAAGTTTGACCTCTTCCGCAAGAGGTGAATTGTATGTCTCTGACTTTCCCAAACTGTGCTTTCAAGTTTAGCATAGAAGACGGCCGTTTTTGTCAGCTTTTCCTGTTAATAAACGAACAGGATGCTGGCAAAAAAGAAACAAATCTGACATTGTCATTGCATTCCCTTTGGTTCATCAGTAGAATCCACATTTTGAGTATTGAGGTGATTGATGAGCAGTGATGAAATTTATGTGCCACCGGGCGGTCCCCCAAGAGTAAACCCACCCAGTCGAGAGATATACGGCCGTATGGGAGAAGCCAACATCTACTTGATGCTTGCCGATTTTTATACAGAACTCGAACAATCATCCATCCGTTTTATGTTCCCTAAAGATATGGAACGGGCCTCAACAAAATCTGCAGCCTTTTTTATTGGCATGTTTGGTGGGCCTCCCATTTACCACATGAAATATGGCAATCCTATGATGCGGGCGCGCCACATGCCTTTTCCTATTGATGAGCCAGCAAGACAAGTTTGGCTAGACTGTTTTAATCGCACCTTAAACCGCGCTGTGGAAAAGTATGATTTTCCAGAAGAATATTTAGCTGGATTTCGCGAATTTCTCGAAGGTTTTTCCACATGGATGGTCAATAGGAGATCAGAGATTGGAGATTAGAGATTGTGACCAATCACCAATTTCACAGTGAAAAGATGACGAAAAAACTCCCTATTGCAATCATTAGCCCTCACGGTGGTTTAGCCATACCAGATGAATTAAACGGCCGTATTGCCCTGACGCCCGAGCAAATTTTTAACGAAGCAGATGCGTACATTGATGATATTTTTAACTTTGCTGCTGATGTTCTTTATTACGAGACATTTCCTTATGCACGCTGCATCTTAGATATGAATCGACCGGCCAACTCTGCTTTGCATCATCGACAGGGAGATGGCGTCGTCAAGCGCATCTCCAGCTATGGTGACACGGTTTATCATCCGCGCCTAGAACCAGATGAGCAGTTTGAACAGTATTTGATCAACCAATATTGGCAGGCGTGGCATGACAAACTAAACGCTATTGCCAATGATTCCCGTGTTAAATTGGTCATCGATTGCCACAGCATGGCCTCGGAAGGTCCGACCACCTATGACGATCCGGGCAATCTTCGTCCTCGTGTTTCTGTCTCCAATATGGGTGACATCTATGGCAATGTTTATGCACCCCGAGGCCGTATTTCCGCATCGCCTGAATTGACGACGACATTGGCTGAGTCCATTGGTGATCGCCTCAGTGATATTCCGGTATTGGCACAAGTGGGCGTCTATACGGCCGTAAACACGCCATTTTGGGGTGGGTGGGATATTTGGCAGCATGGTGGTTACCAGCAGCCGTGGCTGATGATTGAAGTGAACCGAGGATTGTATATTGGGCAACAAACGGCCGTTACCCCTATTGTGCGACCAGACCCCGAAAGAATCATTGCCCTGCGCCAGCGCATTTGGGACGCAATTCTAGACATCGTGCCTCTTCTCTAAAAAAGCTGACAGCAAACTATTAAATTCGAGGATTTTATGAGCGAACAAACAACACAACATCCCCTATCTCGTTTACTGACCTATGCCCGTGGCTACCGTACACGTATTATTTGGGCCACCACCTTTTCTGTGCTTAACAAACTCTTTGATCTTGCACCTCCCGTTCTCATTGGTGTCGCGGTTGACGTAGTTGTGGAACAAGAAGATTCCCTTTTGGCTGGCTTTGGCATTGAAGATGTCTTTACACAGCTCATCGTTTTAGGGATGTTGACTTTATTCATTTGGGGATTTGAATCCTTGTTTGAGTATTTGTTTGCTGTGGCATGGCGTAATCTAGCGCAAGATATTCAGCACGATTTGCGCATAGACACATATGACCATGTGCAAGGTCTGGATATGGCTTATTTTGAAGAACGCAGTACCGGTGGCATGATGTCTGTGTTAAATGATGATGTCAACCAATTGGAGCGTTTTTTGGACGTGGGCGCCAACGATATTATCCAACTGATCACCACAATTGTGGTGATTGGCGGCATTTTTCTGGTTTTGGCTCCTTCTGTAGCCTGGATGACGATCCTACCGATGCCTTTTATTGTGTATGGGTCGATAAAATTTCAAGATAAATTGGCGCCAAAATATTCGGCCGTACGCGATCAAGTCGGAATGCTCAACAGCTATCTTGCCAATAACCTATCCGGTATCGCCACCGTCAAAAGCTATACGGCCGAATCTTACGAAGTCAGTCGCATTGAACGGGAAAGCGATTTGTATCGCCAAAAGAATGCTGACGCGATTGGACTGAGTGCGGCCTTTGTTCCCCTTATTCGCATGCTTATTGTGATTGGATTTATCGCCATCTTGGTCTTTGGGGGACGCTTGGTTATCAATGGCGAATTAAATGTTGGTGTGTACAGCGTACTTATTTTTATGACCCAGCGCCTACTTTGGCCCTTAACACGGCTGGGCACAACTCTCGATTTATTCCAACGGGCGATGGCCTCAACCACACGTGTCTTCGACTTGCTCGATACTGAACCAAATATTGATAATGGAACAACTACTTTGCCTGTACGAACTGTACAGGGTGCCGTGCGCTTTGAGAACGTTGACTTCCGCTACCATTGGCACGCCCTAGATGTGACCAAGATGCCTCCCGTATTGCAAAACTTAACTTTGGAAATTCCTGCTGGAGAAACGGCCGCAATTGTCGGACCAACAGGGTCGGGCAAAACTACAATCATCAAATTACTCCTGCGCTTTTATGATGTGGAAGCAGGCAAGATTTGCCTTGATGGACATGATTTGCGTGAGTTGCAAATGCAGGACTTGCGTCGTGCCATTGGTTTGGTCAGTCAAGACGTTTTTCTTTTTCACGGAACGGTTCGCGAAAATATTGCGTATGGTACGTTTTCAGCCACAATGGAAGACATTATTGAAGCTGCCAAAATAGCAGAAGCTCACGATTTTATCATGCAGCTCCCGAATGGATATGATACGATTGTCGGAGAAAGAGGCCAAAAATTGTCCGGTGGACAGCGACAGCGCATTTCCATTGCCCGTGCGGTACTGAAAGATCCGCCTGTTTTGATCTTGGACGAGGCCACATCTTCTGTTGATAATGAGACCGAAGCAGCTATTCAGCGCTCGATGGAACGCATTTCAGTTGGACGAACCATGATTGTCATTGCCCATCGTCTATCTACCATTCGCAATGCAGACCGTATTTTTGTGCTTGAAAACGGGGTGCTGAAAGAGCAAGGACAACATGATGCTTTGGCAAACGTAGCAGATGGTATTTATGCAAGCTTATGGCGGGTACAAACTGGGGAAACGATGTATTAGGTAAATTCCAGAACGGTTCTTAGAAAATATCGTTTCGGGATTTACTTTAAGAAGAACGAAAAGGATTCCGAACTGTTTTTTATTTCTTTCTTTACCTAAGGTAATACTAAAACTTTTGGACTAAATCGACGTAAAGCAGTTTGACCGATACACCGGGCTGTTTTATAATTTTTTTACCTCAAATTTATGACTTAGACATTTCAAGGATTTTGATGATTGCAACGGCCGTTTTCAAGGAAATCTACCCAACGAACTATAGACGTTTGTTGCAATCTTAATTATTGTTAACCACATGAACGTGATTCCCGATAATCACCACTTTCAACAGAAACATCAGGTTCAATACAGGGAGGGATTTACCTTTTGACTGAGCCCAGTTCAGAACCTCCTGAGCCTGATGAGCCTCCTTCCTCGAATAAATTCCACGCAAGGTTTATCCAAATCAATAGCGGGACATGGTGTTTGCCTAATTATAAGGTGAATAGTCGTGTACCCTCATCTAAATTTAGAGACAAATGACCATACTCATTATATTAGCTGTCGTTAGCATCATGATCTTTTTTAATGCGCTCTATGTTGCTGCTGAGTTTGCAACGGTGTCTTCCCGGCGCTCCCGCATCAATCAGATGGCGGGTCAGGGTAATCGCATGGCGTTACGACTTGCTCCAATTGTTAATGACAGCCATCAGCTTGATAATTATGTTGCCACATGCCAAATCGGTATTACCGTTTCATCACTTGTTTTAGGTACTTATGGCACGCGCGTTATCGCGCCATTGTTAGAAGGATCTGTTGAGCAATTACTACAATACTCATTGCCGTTTATTTCTTCATTAGGCATTGGTAGTGAGGCGATTTCCACTGGCTTAGCCGTTACCATATCTTCTGTTCTTGTGCTTGCTTTTATTACCACATTGCAAGTCATTATGGGTGAACTTTTCCCTAAATCGGTAGCCATTCAATATCCAGAGCAGGTTGCTTTGGCCGTAGTCATCCCGATGCGGATATCTTATTATGCTTTTATTCTTCTCATTTGGTTGTTTAACGGAAGCGGCCGTTTAGTACTGCGGCTCATCGGGCAAGAATTAGTGGGGGAGGGTGCACATGCCCATTCTCCGGAAGAGATTGAATTACTCGTAACTGAAAGTCATCAAAATGAGTTGCTAACTGATGAGGAACGGCGTATGTTGCGCAATGCGTTTCGCTTACGAGAGTTAACCGCACGCCAAGTGATGCTGCATCGCACAAAGTTGGTTGCGGCTGAAGAGAATACCACTGTACTTGATATTTTGAACTTGTCACTGGAATATGGTTTTTCTCGAATTCCCATTTATAGAGAGTCGATAGATGATATTATCGGCTTCGTGCATGTGAAGGATGTTTTTCGATTGCATGTAAAAGAGGTAACCGATATTAGCACCGTGTTACGCAAACCGATGTATGTGCCCGAAACAATGCCTGTGGTTGATGTATGGGAAAGGTTAAACAAGGGTGAGCGCTATCTAGCGATTGTATTTGATGAATATGGTGGCACCGCTGGATTATTAACACTCGAAGATTTGATTGAAGAGGTGTTTGGTGAACTGCAGGATGAGTTTGATGATGAGATGGCTTTGATCTCGCGTGACAAAAACGGCCGTATTTATCTCCGTGGCGATTTGTTGGTTAGCGATGTCAACGAATACCTCGAACTGCAACTACCTGAAGACCATGATACGTTAAGTGGCCTTGTTTTAAGCGAGTTAGGACGGCGGGCCAAAATAGGAGATACCGTAGCTGTGGGTACCACAAGCATACAAGTAGAAGCATTAGCGGATCCCGGTGTTTCTGAAATATCCATAATCCTACCATCCACTGGCGAAACGGATGAAGCATTTATCGAATGGGAGGTGGTTGATCATGATTAAACTTCTACTCCCATTTATAGCATTTCCCAGTATAAGCATCTTTTTGACGGTTGCTCGTGCTGAGGAATCTGCCAGCAATTGGACCAGTTTATTCATACTTTTTGCCATTATTGCCATCCTTATTTTCTTAAATGGACTCTATGTTTCTGCGGAATTTTCAATTATTGGTGTGCGTACAACCCAGTTAGAACAGTTGATTGAAGATGGCAATAAAGGTATGCAACAAGTATTAGACACAATAGAATCGCGAAGCAAGCAAGATGGTTATATTGCAACGGCACAGTTGGGTATTACTATAGCCTCGTTGGGATTGGCCATGTATGCAGAACCTCAAATTGCCCATTTAATTGAGCCTCTTTTGGCTTATTTACCTTTTGAAATAACTGAAGAGTTCGTACATACAGTTGGCTATGTCATTTCTTTAGGGATTTTGACGTATCTTCATGTGGTGTTAGGGGAGATGGTGCCTAAATCTTTGGCGTTGACCAATGCTGCTACAACCTCAATGGTATTGACTAAGCCTATGAAATGGTCCCAGCTTATATTGCATTATCCAGTTCGTTTTCTCAATGCGATAGGGAATACTTTGTTGAAGGTTTTTCGAGTGCCCCCAGCAGAAGGACATGCACGTGTTCTTTCTTCAGAAGAGATAGAATTGCTGGTTGCTGAAAGTGCAGAAGGTGGCTTGCTTAATGAAGATGAGCAAGAAATGATTACTAACATCTTCGATTTCAGTGAGCGCACGGTTGAACAGGTGATGACTCCACGTACCAAGGTTGAAGCGATTCCCCACAATGTTTCACGCCAAGAATTATTGGAAATCGTAACAACGAGTCGACATAGCCGTTTTCCTGTGTACGAAGATGATCGCGATCATATTATTGGCATTTTGCATCTTAAAGATATTGTGCATCAAACGGTTAAATCTCAAGGCCGTTTTGATTTGCGCCTAATTTTACGTTCTACGCCTGCTGTGCCTGAAGACTTACCCGTGCAAACGTTATTGGCTGCTTTCAAACGACAGAAATTACATATGGCGATTGTTCTTGATGAGTTTGGCGGAATGGCCGGAATTGTCACACTTGAGGATTTGGTCGAAGAAATTGTTGGTGAAGTTCGTGATGAATTTGATCAGGAATACGAACCATACGAAGAAATTTCCCCAGGATTACTGGAGGTTGCTGGTAACTACCTTGTTGATGATTTTGATGATGGGTTCTGGGGAGCTGAAGAACTCCCTGACGTAGAAACTGTTGGTGGTTTGGTCATCTCAAAATTGGGGCGTCCACCGAAGAAAGGGGATGTGGTTTATTACAGCGATGAATCTATTTCTGTCGAGGTGTTGTCAGTTGAAGGGCGGGCCGTCAGTCGGGTACGTATCGAATTTCCAGATCCAGGAAAAGACGAAGACGAGTCAGCAGAACCGAAAAATAAAGATGAGTAATGAAAATTTAGTTAACAATCATCTGGATGGTACCTCTTTTTTGTTTGAAGGAGGGGCCATCGGAGTTTTGTTGTTACATGGATTAACAGCAACGACAACCGAGGTGCGCTTACTGGCAGAAAATCTGCATGAACATGGATTTACAGTTGTGGGACCTTTGTTGTCAGGCCATGGCACGACACCGGATGATTTGAATCAGGTCAAGTGGGAAGATTGGGCGTGGGAAGCAGAAAAGTCGTTACAATATTTGTTGACAATTTGTGATTCTGTTTTTGTGGGGGGAGAGTCGATGGGCGGGGCATTAGCGCTTTATATGGCAACCCGCTTCCCTCAAATTGCAGGTGTTATTTGCTATGCGCCCGCAATTAAGTTAAATATGTCTTATCTTAAAGAAGCTCAATTACATGCTGCGGCCCCTTTTATGGATTCAATTCCCAAAGATATGACAGACAACAACTCATTTTGGCAAGGTTATGCCGTGAATCCCTTGAAAGCTGTGGCAGAACTTGTAGAGATGGGCCGCTTTGTTCGCCGCAATCTGGAAAAGATCACCCAGCCTATTTTGGTTATTCAAGGTCGGCATGATGAAACTGTTGCAGAGGATGTAGGTGAAATTATTTTAAATGGGGTTGCATCTTCTATTAAGCAGTTATTGTGGATGGAGAATTCAGCACATATTATTTTGCTGGAAGCGGAGCGGGAGCAGATTTTTGAATTGACACGTACCTTTTTACAGGTAGTTTTAGAAAAATAAAACGGCCGTTTCCCATTTATCTCTTTTGTTGAGGATGCTGGGAAACGGCCGTTTTTTGTTACAAACTTATCTTAATTTTTAACGACAAGCGGCAAGAAAATGGTGTTGCCACTCATGTTGTTATTAGGGTCAACGACAATACTTGCTTCACTTGGGCCTTCTGGCTCGACAGGAGAATTGTTTGCAGTTGCTCTTGATTGGAACTCAACAACAATCGTTTCATCGGTGTAACCAGGAATGACCGTTGTTGCGTCAAAAAGTGCAGATGTTCCGGTTACCCCCACTTGCCACGGAACCCATGTTGTGCTTGGTTGGACACGGTAATAAATCGTGTAATTATTGATTGTAGTAGGAGGAGAAGAGAATCCTAGCCATGTCACTGTAAACGAGGTGTTTGTCGTGATTGGTGCTTCCGCTATTGGCAATACAGTGGACGAGGGATTGTTCACAATCGTTACATTGATAATGGGTGACCACGCACTAACGTTGCCAGCATTGTCTTTTGCCCGAACTTGTAACGAATAAGTATATCCCACTGTTCCATCTGGGAAGTTTTCCATGGTTGTACTAGCTGGGAATGTGGCTCCAATCCAGCCGCTACCTTGATTGTCGTTGGCTTGTACTTCATATTGTTGAATACCAGAAACAGCATCGCTAGCTGACCATTGGACAGGGAAATCGGGGAAAGCGTAGCCTGAGTTCAAAATAGTTGTGGCTGAGATTGTTGGGTTAATTGGCGCCTCTTTGTCAACTCGGGTGGACTTCACGACACTCCATGGCCCAGT
>JBNKHS010000095.1:0-11886 GCA_050290485.1 Promineifilaceae bacterium (SeqCode)
GCGACCTCTTTCATCGCTTCTTCGCTCATATGGCCATATTCACGCTGTGCCAAGTGCATCAAAGGCAAAACGGCCGATTTTTTGTCTGGGTATCGAGCTAACAACCCTTCAATTTCTTTTGCATACGTTTCAGCAATCAACGTTAAATCTCCTCATCCCGCTAGCGGTCAATTTCACCCAATACAATGTCCACAGACCCGATGACGGAAACCACATCCGCAATAAACGAACCTTTAGACATTTCTGGCAGCACAGCCAAATGAACGTAACTTGGTGTCCGAAAATGAACACGTGCTGGGTTTGCTGTGCCATCACCACGCAAATAACAAGCAAATTCACCGCGTGGTGATTCAATACTTTGGTAAACGTACCCTTTCGGGGCTTTAAACCCTTCTGTCCACAACTTAAAGTGGTGAATAACCGCTTCCATACTGCGCCCTAATTCCGAACGGGGCGGTGGTGCAATTTTACGATCAGCAATATTAATTGGGCCGTCTGGCAGCTTATCCATCGCTTGCTCAATAATGCGCAAACTTTGCCTCATCTCTTCCATGCGACACAAATAACGCGCATATACATCACCATCAGTTTCCAGGGGTACATCAAAATCGTAATTCTCATATCCTGAATAAGGTTGAGCCTTACGAATATCCCAATTGACGCCAGAGCCGCGCAAACTAGGTCCAGTCATCCCCATAGCAATGGCTCGGTCATAACTAACGACACCAATATCTTTGGTGCGTTGTAACCAAATCGGGTTATTTTTGGTCAATGCCTCATAATCAGCAATACGGGAAGGCATGAATTCGAGGAATTGGCGTACAGCTGGTTCAAACTCTTCAGGTACATCGCGCCACAACCCACCAGGACGGAAGTAACTAACCATCATCCGTTGACCACTAACCATTTCAAACACATCCAAGATGTATTCACGTTCGCGGAAGCAGTAAAGAAAAACGGACATGGCGGCTAGGTCAAGCGCATGTGTTCCTAGCCAAACCAAATGGCTAGCAACACGGGCCATTTCAGTCAAAATAACACGAATGACTTGCGCACGGGGCGTTGCTTCTACACCAAGCAATTTTTCAACAGCTAACACATACCCAAGATTATTGGACATTGGTGACAAATAATCCATACGATCTGTCATGACCAATGCTTTGGTATATGTTTTTGATTCCATTGACTTTTCGATGCCAGTGTGCAAAAAGCCAATGTCTGGGGCCATATTCACCACAGTTTCACCTGCAAGTTCAACAAGCAGACGGAGTACACCATGTGTACTAGGATGTTGTGGCCCCATGCTTAAGAGCATATTCTCTTCAGCATCTGCAATCTCCATACCAGTACCAACTTTGGCACGGAGTTCTTCGACAGTTAATTCTTGAATTGTGTCGCTACCAGTAGATAACGTCATAGATTGCCTCTTTTAATCTTGTTCAATCAATCCTTAGCAAAAGGCTTCTTTTTGTTGATTTCTTCCCAGTTAAAGGAGAACTGAACTTCTTCATACCCCAATGGATAATCTTTACGTAATGGATGCCCTTGCCAATCTTCTGGCAAAAACAAACGGCGCAAACTTCCATTTCCTTTGAATTGAATGCCCATCAAATCCCAAACTTCCATTTCTAGCCAATTGGCAATGGGCCAAATGTCGGTCATTGTCTCTACCCCTTCATCGGGGTCTTCGACCCAAACGCGCAGGCGCAAACGATGATTCTTGGAAATGGAGTAAAGGTGATAATTCACCGCAAAACGAGGGAATTCAGGAAGAAGATCGTCTGCACAAATGTCGGACAAGAAGTTGTATTGTAATTCTTCATCGTCACGTAAAAATTGACAGACAGCCTTTAACTGATCTTTTTTAACGAAAATCGTCCGTTCATCACGAAAGTCTGCAACTTCTTCGATTGCCTCGGGAACGGCCGTTTCGATTTTCTTAACAACTAATTGGTCTGTATTCATCCAACAATCCTCAATATAAAGGAAAAAATTTAAGCATAATCCGTAATCTTATCGGTACGGATCTTTTCGTGAAGCGTCATAATGCCATCAATCAACGCTTCTGGGCGTGGTGGACAACCAGCCACATACACATCAACGGGAACAATCTCATCAACACCTTGCACAATGGCGTAGTTATTGAAAATACCGCCACATGATGCACAGTCACCCATGGCAATGACCCATTTCGGTTCTGGCATTTGGTCATACAAACGACGTACCACAGGAGCCATCTTGCGCGATACACGACCAGCCACAATCATCAAATCAGCTTGGCGCGGCGATGGTCGATTCAACTCCATCCCAAAACGAGATGCATCATAATGCGCCGCTTGTGAGCCCATCATTTCAATCGCACAACAAGCTAACCCAAACAACAAAGGCCACATTGCATTGGTGCGACCCCAATTTACTAAATCTTCTAACCGATGGGTGACGACACCCATATCACCTAATTTTTGTTCTAGTCCCATTCTAATAGTCCTTTTTTCCAGACCCACAAGTCACCCAAAATAAACATAAACATAAAAATGCCCATCACAACTAAGCCAAATACGCCCAGTTTACGGAAGGTGATTGCCCACGGCACCAACAAAATAATATCCACATCAAATAAGATGAAAAGAACAGCCATCCGATAAAACTTTACCGGCAGACGGCGTTGCGCTTCCCCAATCGCAGCCATACCCGATTCATAGGGCACGAATTTATGAGCGGGAGAATCCTCAACCGATTTCGGTTTTGGCCCCAAACCCAATGAAAGAGCGGGCAATAAAAGGGCAAAGAAGAGGGAGATCCCAAGTAATATAGCGATAGGGAGATAGTCAATTAATATTTGATTTTCCATTTATGGTTCTATCAATCCTGAGGTTGGATGGACACAAAGTTAAATAATTTATTTGGTTTTCAAATGACAAAAAAGGTGTTTTTGAAAACGAGTTGTTTACGTGCCCATACGTTCCGAATTTACTTCGTGCATTCTATCACAAGCGGTAGGGTGCGGCAAACAAACATTGCCCAAACATCCAACAAAAAAGCCTGACAATTTCTACAACTGTCAGGCTAAACATGATTCGTTATTGTACTTAACTCAAATATTTATGTTAAATAATCCCGTAGAGATTTACTTCGGCTAGGATGACGCAGTTTGCGCAACGCTTTTGCTTCAATCTGGCGAATCCGTTCACGCGTTACACCAAAATTCTTCCCTACTTCTTCTAAGGTATGATCTTTGCCGTCATTGAGACCAAAACGCATCTCAAGAACTTCCCGCTCGCGATCATTGAGAAAACCAAGCACATTGCGAATTTGCTCGCGTAATAACTCTTTAGAAGCCGCGTCAACTGGTTCAAGTGCACTTTCATCAGGAATAAAATCACCGTACTCTGTTGAATCTTCATTGCCAACAGGGGATTCTAACGACATTGGATCCATTGAAATGCGTTTGATGTCGCGGATTTTAGAGACAGCTTGTTTCCATTTCCGATTTAAAACAGGATCGATGGGTGTATCATTCGCCAAAGCCTTTTTGATTTCTGCCGATTCTTCAGGTGTTAAGAAATCTAATTCGAGGGCTAACTCTTCATCTGTAGGCTCATGCCCAAGTTGCTGTACCAAATCCCGCTGCATTTTGACAATCTTGTTGATAGTTTCAAACATATGGACAGGAATACGAATGGTTCTGGCCTGATCCGCAATGGCACGGCTCACTGCTTGGCGAATCCACCATGTAGCATACGTACTAAATTTGTACCCTTTGGTATGGTCGAACTTTTCAACGGCGCGTAACAAACCAACATTGCCTTCTTGCACCAAATCAAGTAAATGAATGCCCCGCCCCATATACCGTTTAGCCACACTGACAACAAGACGCAAATTAGCACCTGTCAAATTAACTTTGGCTTCTTCAGCCAATTCATAAATCATAAACTCATTGTAGTTCAGTGAACCTTTATCGACAGCCAACCATTCTTCATACAATTTCGGAAGTGGTAAAACTTCGTTTTGGGCATAGTAATCTACAATTTGCTGGGAGACCTCGAGAGGAATCATGTAGGCAGCAGTGAAAATAACAAAGCAGCTGCTTGCTAGCTCGCCCCACGCATCATCTTGCCCCCAATTGCCGTTATTTAAATAACGGCGAATGTAGGATTTTTCTTGATTGCGCCAGCTGATCCGTAATTCTCTAGCTTCGCCTAATAATTCCAGCATATCTGGAGGCTCAACTTCTATAGCACTACTCGCACTTTGTACAACTTCCCAATTTTGATATAGCTTTTTGTAGTTGGCATTTAACGCCAAGAAATCTATTTCTTCTTCATCCTCACTGTCGGCGCCACTTTCAATTGCTTCCGACATCAGGCTGTCTAATTCAGAAGCGGCCGTTAATTGGGTAGACAGCCAAATTTCTTGCGCGGGACTTAATAAAGGCACTTGCCCAATTTCTTTTAAATAAGTGTGTACAGGATCATCTTCAACGGTGGACATGAGGTTCGTTTTACCCAACGGGGTGGGTATTTCATCGTCATCATCAAGTTCAAAATCCAAGATATTATTGGAATCAAAGTTACCTGTCACATTTTCGCCAGATGCTGATATGATCCGAATATCGTGTTGCTGCAAGCGTGCAAAAAAGCGTTTTGCTTGATTGTCGTCAGCAGAAGCCAACAAAGCACGAACATCCGCTTCATCAATTTCACGAGAACGTCTTGCCTTTTTGACAAGTTCTTCAATATCAATGGAAGCGTCTACATTGAGCAATTCTTCATCAATAATTTCTTTAACATCTACTTCATCAATGTCAATATCGTTATCATCAAGTTCTGGTTGTAGGGTCATGGGTTTACCTAAGCCTGTTTCCGATTAATAATTACGGATGTGTAATTAAAATGCACAAAGATACCATTATTCATTAAGAAATTCACAACATTTTGAACACTGTTCCTGTAAATTAGATTGCACATTATGGTACAGTCAACAGAAATTTAGTGTATCTGGAAAGGAGAACGATTTAACGGCCGTATCGCTCTGCGTCTTGTGTCCGCCGACGGCCTGTTGCTGACATCGCATTCCTGGCCCGATGGAGACGATTGACCGCTAAAGGGAGTTCCCGTAATTGTTGTTGATAAATCTCTATGGTTGCTTGATCATTCAGGTTTTGTGCTTCTTGGTAAAGTTGTTTAACCTCGTTATAAAGTTGTTGGACCTTTACCAATCGCCAATCTAAGACTGACGAGACTAAAGTATCTGCTAAACGCTCTGGCTCTGTTTCGGACGAGGAGGGTAATGTTTGCAAATATTGCATCCGAGCTAACAGGGTCTTCTCTAAGTTATCCCACAATTCAGGTGTAACGGCAACCGTTTGCTTTGCCTGCCACTGGATTAATTTTTGCATAATGGCGCGATCTTCCGTCAAATCAAAATCCTCGTTTCCAACTGGGCCTTCTTGACATTCGCTTAACCGTTGGTTGACCATTGGAATAATGCGTAAATTGAGCATGCATTGGTGCAAGTAATTTGCTTGCCGCATATCGGCATTAATGGGATTACGCGAGTTGATAACGGCCGTTTTCGGGGCAGGACTCCAATCCGCATAATCATCATCTGGGGGAACATCTGGTGGTGGTGGCCGAAACGATTGTTGTGTGCGGCGACGATCCTTGACCTGCGTTTGGCGTAAAGCCCGTTCATCAATTTGCAAGGCACGCGCCAACTGCTGCCAATAATGATCCCGTTCAACAGGATCAACAATATCTTTAATGAGCGGAACCACTTGTTGGGCAACGGCCGTTTTTGCTTTGGCGTCATTCATATCCAAATCGGCCGTGGTTACGTCAATCACATAAGCCACAACAGGTTTAGCTTGCGCGACCAAATCAGACCAGCCAGCAGCATCTTCACGAATCAAATCATCTGGATCTTTGCCCTCCGGCATGCTGACAATACGAATATCCGCTTTTAAGCGTCCTTCATGCTGGGCTAGGCCACGCGCATCAAACTTAACCTCAACTTCCCGATCAAGCGTTTCACGTGCGACTTGCAAACTACGTAACGTGGCTTGGGCACCAGCTGCATCTGCATCTAGGGCGAGAATAAACGTCTTCGTGTATCGTTTCAACTGTTGCAGCTGGGTTTCAGTCAGTGCCGTACCCATTTGCGCGACAACATTACGATAGCCACCTTGCCACGCACGGATCACATCCATATATCCTTCAACGATCACCGCCTGGCGTGCTTCGCGAATGTGCCGTTTGGCCATATCCAAACCAAAAAGAATATTGCTTTTGTCAAAGAGAGGGGTTTGTGGGGAGTTTAAATATTTGGGGATGCCATCTTTTTCTAATGTCCGCGCACCAAAACCGACAATACGGCCGTCTAAGTTGCGAATCGGAATCATAAGCCGATTGCGAAAACGATCGTACTTCGACCCTTTTTCTGGATTTTCGGTCAGTAAACCAACTTCAAGCAGTTCATCATCGGCATACCCCTGTCCATTAAAATGAGCACGACACGCATCCCACGAATTGAGCGCATAACCAAATTGAAACGTCTCAATCGTTTCTTGTGAATATTCGCGTCCAGCAACGTAATTACGTGCAAATTCAGCTTGTGGTGCATGTAAAAAGAGTTGGTGGAAATAATCAGCCGCAGCAGACATCAAATCTGCCAATTCTTCTTCGTGCGCCACTTTCTTTTTATCGACGGGCTTATGTTCTTCCAGTGTTACCCCAGCGCGACCAGCAAGGCTTTCTAATGCCTCTCGAAAATCCCAGCCGTTGGCCTTCATCACATAAGAGAAGATGTCGCCACCTTCAGCACAGGCTCCAAAACAACGCCATGTTTGTGTTTCTGGAAAAACAAAAAATGAGGGGGTACGTGTGTTTTGATGGAATGGGCAAAAGCCAGACAAATTTCTCCCTGATCTCCGTAAAGAAACAGTTTCAGAAACGACATCTACAATGTCTAGTCGGCTTTTAATTTCGTCGGTTACACGCATATTTTCTATTTTTGTTTGGTGTAAATGGTTGCATTCTGCTTTGCTTGCTAACGATACATAAATTATACCAACACATAACTAATGTTCTAACGATTAGTACATTTAGGTGAATATTTGTTAACAAAGTGGGGACTGGGGTTCGGGGCTAGGGATTAGGAAAAGTCTCCCGGCCCCTGATCCCTAGTCCCCAATACATTAAAATCCCTCTAATTCTGACAAATCGGCAAGTCCAGCGGTGAGATTGGCGATATGTTGTAATAATGCCAGCCGATTTTCACGAACGGCCGTATCTTCATCCATCACCAATACAGAATCGAAGAACGCCGTAATCGGGGACTCCATCACACGCAGCGTATCTACAAACGCTTCTAAACTGCCATTCTGTGCGGCGGCGGCTTGGGCATATGCTTGGTATAACGCTTGTTCTTCCGCTAACTGAAAATTGTCAGGGTGTAACGCGAATTGCGTCTCTTGTTTGCGGATAATACGTACACAACGCGCATACGCATCAAGCAAGTTGGTCCAATCTTCGGCTTCAATAGCCACACTTAAGGAAACGGCCGTTTTCGTCGCCGCAAAAGGATCATGCCCCAGTTCTGCTAACACAGCCTTGACCACCGAAGCAGCAATTCCCTGTTCCCGTAATGCAACTTCAAGACGGCCGTTAATAAAATCCATCACTTGCGTCAACACATCATCCGCACAAGGAATAGGCAATAATTTTGCCGCTTCCGCCAAACCCGCACATAAATCAAAAGATTGTTCGTTCGCCACCAAATTTTCAATTAACTGCAGCGCTGCCCGACGCAGCGCAAACGGATCATTAGACCCTTTGGGCGCAAGACCAGCAGCAAACAAACCGGCCAAACTATCCAAGCGATCAGCAAGCGCCAAGGCCAAACCCGCTTTTGTTTGGCTCACACCGTTATATTGTTCTGCAATTGCAGCAGCGACCGCATCCGGTTCACCACTCATCCGTGCATATTGACCACCCATAATCCCCTGTAGAGAGGTCATCTCCACAACCATACTGCTGCCTAAATCTGCCTTCGAGAGCGCTGCTGCGCGGGTGGCATCTTTTACTTCCTCATCCGACAAGGCAAGCATACCGGCGATTTGCGGCGTTAATTTTTCTAGCCGATGCACTTTATCAAGCATCGACCCTAACTTCTCTTGAAAAGTCAATGTCGCTAATTTAGGCAAGAAATCTTCTAATTTTTGCTTTTTATCGTTGCCATAGAAAAACTCGGCATCCGCAAAACGAGCACGTACCACCTGCACATTGCCATCCACAACCACATTGAGATGTTTTTCGTCGCCATTGCGCACAGCAATGAAGTAAGGCATCAATGCCCCATCTTTGTCGTAAACGGGGAAGTACCGTTGATGTTTGCGCATGACGGCAACCAACACTTCCGCTGGCAGTTGCAAATAACGCTTGCTAAAACGACCGCGTAATGGTGTCGGTTTCTCGACCAGATTGGCAACTTCAGTTAATAACGCATCATCATCAGGAATGGAACCACCCATCTCTGCGGCTAATTTAGAGCCAATCAGGACGATATGATCTTTTCGTTTTTGTACATTGAGGACAATACCATTGTTGCGCATCACTGCACCGTAATCACGGGCGTGGCCGATGGGCAATTCTGGTGAATCATACGGCCGTATTCCGCGACTCACACGACCACTGACCAACCCGGCATAGGTGAAAGGAATCACCTCGGCACCATACAAGGCCACAAACCAACGCAATGGACGACTGTACATGACGTTGGTGTAGTTCCAACGCATACTTTTCTCAAATTTAATACCAGCCACCAAATCAGCGAGGTTCTCGGCCAGCACGTCTTGCGCTAAACGGCCTTCTTCACGGACAACGGCCGTTACATACTCTTTCTTGCCATCGCTTTGCACTTGTAAATCAGCAACATCGACACCTTTACCTCGCGCAAAACCAATCGCTGCCTTAGTTGGGTTGCCATCAGCATCAAATGCATGCGCAGTCGAAGGCCCTTTAGCAATCTCCTCTAAATCTGATTGACGTGATGCCAACTGATTCACAGTCACCGCTAAACGACGCGGAGTACCGTCCACCTCAACACTGCTGTACGTTAACCGCAATTTGTCTAACAGTTCCGGCACATTGCGGCTTAACTGTTCAAGCCCCGCTTCTAAATCGCCAACAGGCAATTCCTCGCTGCCAATCTCCAAAACAAAGGTTTGTGGAGAAGCAGCCAATTGAAACTCAGGTTTTTGCAAGACAGGGGGTCGTGGCTCTTCATACCACGCGGATTTCAACAAAGGATATTCCAATTCTTCCCGTTGTGCTGCCGCCATCTCCGACACTGTGCGCGACAAGTTGCGCATCCGTCGGAAATAGTTGGCACGTTCAGTCACCCCAATGGCTCCGCGCGTATCTAAAATGTTGAAGAGATGCGAGCATTTCAGGTTGTAATCATGGGCAGGCACAACCAAGCCCGCCTCTAAACAACGTTTTGCTTCACTTTCATAGGTGTCATACACCTGTTGCAAACTATCTACGTCGGCCACATTGAAATAATATTTGCAATGTTCAATTTCGCTTTGCAACAAAACATCTTCATAAGCAATACCTGCACCGTACTCCATGGCCCACACGCTGTCTACGCCTTGCAACGCCAACGCAATGCGATCCAATCCATATGTGATTTCCACAGCGACAGCATCAAGCTGCATTCCCCCCGCTTGTTGGAAGTAGGTGAACTGGGTGATTTCTTGGCCATCAAGCCAAACTTCCCAGCCAAGCCCCCATGCACCAAGTGCAGGGCTTTCCCAGTTGTCTTCGACAAAACGAATATCATGTTTGCGTGGATCGATGCCAATTGCTTCTAAGCTTTTCAGATACAATTCTTGTGGATCACTGGGATCGGGTTTGAGGATGACCTGCAGTTGATGATGCATTTGCAACCGATTGGGATTATCTCCAAAACGGCCGTCATCGGGGCGCACACTCGGTTCCACATAGGCCACATTCCACGGCTCTGGCCCTAACACCCGTAATGCCGTCGCTGGATTCATTGTCCCTGCCCCAACCTGCACGTTGTATGGTTGTTTGACGAGGCAATTTTGATCCTTCCAATATTCTAATAAGCGCAAAATAATATCTTGAAAACTAAGCTTGTCGTACATAAATCTCCTACAAGAGATGGGATTACATCTTAAGGTTTTATTTGTTGTAGAAATGCGAAAATCATTTATTAGCAATGAATCGCACAACAAACGGAGATTATAACATGGGGAAAGACAGCTTGCATCTTCGATGAGTTTTAACGATAAACCCCCGTGCGATTATGGCGAAGATCTTCAAGAATATCATTATGTTGTTCATTAAAAAGTATAGGTACTTCATCAAGGGGGAAAAATTGCAAATCAAAGGTTTCTTGCTTATCAACGCTTAACTCCCCACTCACGATATGTCCCTTAAACACAGTGGCAATGGGTTGGGCTTGATCTCCATTTGGATAGGTATCGTTGTATTTGGAGTAAATGCCAAGCAGCGAATCAATCTTCACATCTAAGCCCGTTTCCTCTTTTACTTCTCGGATTGCTGCTTCAGCAACAGATTCTCCCAATTCAACAATCCCACCAGGAAAGCCCCATGAATCATCTTCATGGGAACGTTTTTGTAATAAGATACGGCCGTTTTCATCAAACACAACAACACCCGCAACGTTTCGAAAAATCGGATCGTGCCCAACCCGCTCACGAATCCACGCAATGTAATCAGACATATTTGCTCCTTTAAAAATAATTTAATGCAAAGCCGCAGAGAGAGAAGTTGGAAAAACTATCATGATCTGCGTAATCTGTGGATCAATATTTTTTATCATGGTTTTCAACCAGTCAGTGTCGTCTCCTTACAAATTGATTAAACCAGTTCCGCATTCACTTTACGATTCAGGGACAAAAAGAAAGCATGCAAATCAGCACCTTGTGTGTGTAACGGTGAGCCTCTTTGTTGGCACGCATGACAAAATGAATAAGGATTTGTCTATCGTCGATTAAGAAGTCAGTATATTTTATGTCAGGATTGTTCATTTCTCACAATGCTTCCATCACCCGCGCAATGTTCTTTATGATGTTGGTATCGACATATTCAGGTTTTACAGTATATTGAACTTTTACAACATTCATGGGTATCTCTTTAAGATAAATATTATTGATGATTTGTTTCATCTTTATTCTTTAGAGTCATAACCATGCAAAAAGGATCGAAATATGGCGATTAAAATCATAGTAACCATTGCGAATCCGACCTTTGTCGGCTAAAAAAGTCAGCGTAGGCCGACTTCGCAGATGTAAGTGTAGATTCATCTGCCGTTTTAATTCAAATTTCGAGTTGCTATGCGGCTATATTACAATTGTTGATTACGAACGGTTGTGCTATGCTTGCGCAATCTTTTTAGATAGAAAAGCCAGACGCTGTCTTGGCAAGATGGTATTCACTATAATTGTATGGAACTACAACCGGTCACAGGTCAGCTTTTTATCCTAAATGGCGAAGTACAAGAAGTAACAGCGGAGCAGCCAATTCCTGGTTTGCTGGTGCAACCTGCTCCCCCTCGGGCAGCAAGAAGTCGCGAAAATGATCTGCTTTTTGTACATCTGACATTAAGTGGACCCTTTGCCGAAACGGCCGTTCTCTACCAAGATATCCTCATTGTTATTAGCAAAACTTTTTATCAAGCCAATGGCAGTGTGACTGGAGATCAGCTGGAGGCAGATAGCGTGAACAAAGAGGATGAAGTAGTTGCAAAAATGGGTGTCTCCCATTCTGTTAAAGCAAGAACATCCATTAAGTGCACTATTTTTTTTCAAAAATAAAAAGAGACATCTTCCCTTTT